>CAVIBE010000185.1:0-3856 GCA_963640885.1 Oscillospiraceae bacterium
GCTATGGATGAGGGTCTGTTTACAATCTTCCTCGATGCAGGATGTGCGATTTCGACGCCTACCTGCGGACCGTGTCTCGGCGGTCACATGGGAATAATGGCTGACGGAGAGAGGGCTGTTGCTACGACCAACCGAAATTTCGTCGGCAGAATGGGTCATACCGGCAGTGAGGTTTATCTCGCAAGTCCGGCGGTTGCCGCTGCGAGCGCTGTTGCGGGCAGAGTAGCCGAGCCTAAAGACATAGGCATGACAGATATGGAAAATTTCAGATGTCAGGAGGTGAGATAATGAAAGCTAAAGGTGTAGTATTTAAGTATGGCGACAATGTAGATACAGATGTTATAATTCCTGCAAGATATTTGAATATAACTGACATGAACGAGCTTTCGGCTCACTGTATGGAAGATATAGACAAGGAATTTAGAGGCAAGGTTAAACCGGGCGACATAATGGTGGCAGGAAGCAATTTCGGCTGCGGCTCCTCCAGAGAGCACGCTCCGGCGACAATCAAAGCTTCGGGAATTTCGTGCGTTATAGCAAATTCATTTGCAAGAATTTTTTACAGAAATTCAATAAATATCGGACTTGCTATTATAGAATGTCCGGAAGCTGCTGCGGCTATTTCGTCAGGCGATACTGTAAGTGTTGATTTTATCAAGGGTGAAATTGTCGATGAGACTACCGGTCAGACTTTTAAGGCAGAGCCGTTCCCGCCGTTTTTACAGGATATAATCGACAAAGGCGGACTACTGAAAGCAATTAAATAACTCGTGTGTAAAAAAGTTCGGGCGTGAACCCGAAGAAAGGTAGAAAAAGTGAAGTACAAGATAGCTGTGATTAAAGGCGACGGGGTCGGCCCCGAAATCGTAACTGAAGCCGTTAAAGTTCTGGATGCAATCGGAAGTAAATTCGGACATGAATTCGTATATACGGAAACTTTGGCTGGCGGATGTTCAATCGATGCGGAAGGGATTCCTCTTACGCAGAAAACTATTGATATTTGTAAGGAAAGCGACAGCGTGCTTCTCGGCGCGGTAGGCGGTCCTAAATGGGACAATCAGCCGGGATATATGAGAGCTGAACAGGCAATTTTAGGTCTCAGATCAGAGCTGGGGTTGTTTGCAAATCTCAGACCTGCGCTCATGTTTGATTCTCTTGCAGACGCGTGCCCTCTCAAACCTGAGATTGTTCAGGGCGGTCTGAATGTTCTTATTGTAAGAGAGCTGACGGGCGGCATATACTTTGGCGAAAAGGGCAGAAGAGATACCGAGAATATGGGCGAGCTGGCTTATGACGTGATGCCATATACAGAAAAGGAAATTGAGCGTATAGGCAGAGTTGCATTTGAAATGGCGATGAAGCGAAAGAAGAAGCTTACGAGCGTGGATAAATCCAACGTTCTGGAAACTTCAAGACTTTGGAAAAGCGTGATGCACAAGATAAGCAAGGACTATCCTGAGGTTGAATATTCAGATTTGTTTGTAGACAACGCTGCTATGCAGCTTGTTATAAATCCTAAGCAGTTTGACGTTATTGTTACGGAAAATATGTTTGGTGATATTTTGTCGGATGAGGCTTCGATGATTACGGGTTCTATCGGAATGTTGCCATCGGCGAGTCTCGGCGAAGGCAGTCTGGGCTTATATGAGCCGGTGCATGGCTCTGCGCCTGATATTGCGGGCAAAGGAATTGCAAACCCGCTTGCTACGATTTTATCTGTATCTATGATGCTCAGATACTCATTCGCGCTTCAGGAAGAAGCTTTGGCAGTTGAAAATGCGGTTAAAGCTGTGCTCGATGAAGGTTACAGAACTGCGGATATAGCTAAAAATGGCGAAACTCCTATCGGAACTGCTGAAATGGGAGACAAGGTCATTGAAAAGATTTTGGCTTAATTAATTCGCGCTTAATTAATTTGTTGAAATCCGCTGGGGCAAAGTGCCTCTCGGAAAATTTATAAATATTTATGGAGGAATAAGAAATGGCAAAGATTTATTACCAGGAAGATTGTAATTTAGCATTATTGGAAGGAAAAACAATTGCAATTATCGGCTATGGCAGCCAGGGTCATGCTCATGCATTAAATGCTAAAGAATCAGGTGCGCATGTAATCGTAGGTCTGTATGAAGGAAGCAAATCATGGGCAAAAGCTGAAGCTCAGGGTCTTGAAGTATATACAGCTGCTGAAGCTGCAAAAAAAGCAGACATAATCATGATTCTTATCAATGACGAAAAACAGGCTCAGTTATACAAAGAGGACATCGCTCCAAACCTCGAAGCAGGAAATATGCTCATGTTTGCACACGGTTTCTCTATCCATTTCGGACAGATCGTGCCACCTAAAGATGTAGACGTTGTAATGATCGCTCCTAAGGGCCCTGGTCATACTGTAAGAAGCCAGTATCAGGAAGGCAAAGGTGTTCCGTGTCTTATCGCTGTACATCAGGATGCAACAGGCAGAGCCCATGATATCGGTCTTGCATATGCACTCGCTATCGGCGGCGCAAGAGCTGGCGTTCTTCAGACAACATTCAGAGAAGAAACTGAAACTGACTTATTCGGCGAACAGGCTGTATTATGCGGCGGTGTAACTGCCCTCATGAAGGCTGGTTTTGAAGTTCTCGTTGAAGCTGGTTATGAACCTGAAAGCGCATATTTTGAATGTATCCACGAGATGAAGCTCATCGTTGACCTTATCTATCAGAGTGGTTTCGCAGGAATGAGATATTCTATTTCAAATACTGCTGAATTCGGCGATTACTTAACTGGTCCGAAAATCATCACAGAAGATACAAAGAATAGCATGAGACAGGTTCTCAAAGACATCCAGGAAGGTACTTTTGCAAGAAACTGGCTGCTCGAAAACCAGACGGGTTGCCCTACTTTCCATGCAAAGAGAAGAAGAGAAGCTGCTCATCAGCTCGAAGCTGTCGGCGCAGAACTGCGTAAGCTCTACAGCTGGAACAACGAAAACAAGCTCCTCGACAACTAGTCGTTACAGGCAAATTGTCAATGACGGTTTAAAACTTTTCGCACGGGTCTTTTGGCCCGTGTTTTTTATTGCGGCGTCTCGCGATAGAATATATAATAAAAGCATGAACTGCGCTTTTTGCGCAAAATTTACCATGTCAGGAGATGAAAACCTATGCACCGCTTAACATCAAAACTGATAATTTACAGAAATATAGACAAGGACAGCATTTTATTGAAATTAGCGGATATATGTGCAAAATTCGATTCGGGAAATTATGACAGCGAAAAACTCGTATCTGAAATTCTCGAGCAAATCCACAGGCTGCTTAATGTGGCGACAAAATACGGATTTGACAAAAACCTGTGGCATAATTATCTGGCTTTTCTTTTGGCGACTACCGAAAACCCGTTTACTCTCGTATCTGAGAAGGTGGGCGCAAACGACGGCAGTGTCAAAGAGTTTGCTTTAAATGATTTCAGGATTTTTAAAGAGCTTTTTGATTATGATTTTGCGCCGATGGAAAAGGCTCTCGGAACAAATTGCTTTTCTGTAATAGAAGATTATAAGGCAATAGTGAAAAAGGAGCGCATATTTAACAAGAGTGTGAGCGAAAAGGTGCAGAAATTAAGCTCTGCTATAGAAAAATCCAAAAATGAAGAGGAGCTTTATGAGGCTGTCACAGATTTTTATAAAACTTATGGAGTGGGAACTCTCGGTCTTAACAAGGCGTTTCGGATAAATCCTAAGCCGGAAAGCGAGTTTCTTGAACCGATAACAACGACAGGTGATATGATGCTCAGTGATCTCGTGGGTTATGAGGCTCAGAACAAACTTCTTATCGACAATACTGAGGCTTTTGTTTCGGGAAGAAAGGCAAATAAT
>CAVIBE010000186.1:0-2721 GCA_963640885.1 Oscillospiraceae bacterium
AGAGGCGCGGAGCATACATAAGGTATGTGAGCACCGAACGAGGAGCAGAGACGTAGTATCGTGCAAAATTCATAAAAATCTGTTTGCGCAGGAAATTTTTCGAAGTGCAAGGAACGTGATGAGCGAGGAACGGAGCGTACATGAGGTACGTGAGTACCGAGCGAAGAGCAGTGACACAGCAACTCGGAAAATTAACAAAAAACTTTTGCGCAGGATTTCGCGGTCTATGCAAGGCGTCGAGGGAGCGAAGAGCGGAGCGTACATAGAAGTACGTGAGCACTGGAGCGACCGAAGACAACACAGCAGAGGACGTGAAAGACAAGCAAAAAAATCTGGTGGCTATAGCTAAGAGGTAACACCTGTTCCCATCCCGAACACAGAAGTTAAGCTCTTAAACGCTGATGATACTTGGTGGGTGACTGCCCGGGAAAGTAAGAAGCTGCCGGTTTGATAAAAAAAGACTGTATCAAATGAGATACAGTCCTTTTTTTATAGCCCGGATTGTTATATAATATACACGAGGTGATCATAATGAAAGACGTTAAAATAAAATTGGGAAAACCTTTTCCAAACTATGTCGATATAGAAATTTATGATTTTGTCGACGGAAAAGAAAGAAAAAGAGCAGGAGCTACCGCAGATTATTCAGAAATAGATATAAAACCTTATCTAAAAGAGAAAAAAACTCTCGATGAGGTAGTAAACAGCTATGATGAATGGCTCAACAATACCTTAAAACGATATCTGCTCGAAGAATGTAATATAGTCAGCGGACACGAAGAATTTTTGAGTGTCATAAGAGAAAACATCAAAAAGTATTTTTAATATTTAGGCTTTTGCAGGCGCATTTGAACAATTTGAACAATGCGCCTGTATTTTTTTAAAATTCAGTTGACAAACCATCCGATCTGTATTAATGTATTATTGTACTAAGCGCATAATACATTAATACAAAATTTTTTATGATTATGATTATGGGAAAGGAGTGAAATCATGGAGCAAGGTAAATACATATGTCCTAAATGTGGCTGCAACGAATTTGATCATGACCAGTTTCAGGCAACAGGCGGAAATTTTGCAAAAGTTTTCGATATTCAGAACAAAAAATTCATAACAATATCCTGCAAGAATTGCGGTTATACAGAATTGTATAAGGCTAATACGGGCAAAGGATGGAATGTTCTTGACTTCTTCATGGGAAACTGAGCGGCTTAAGGCGTGGGATTAGAGAAATTTTTAAAGGAGGGAATCGGGATGCAGTGGCGGCTAAATGATTCAAGACCAATTTGGATTCAGCTGACCGAGCAGCTCACTGAGCGAATCGTTTCGGGGATATATCCGATGGGCGAAAAACTCATGAGTGTAAGAGAGCTGGCATCGGAAGCAGGCGTAAATCCGAATACAATGCAAAGAGCTTTGGCGCAGCTGGATGCGCAGGGGCTGACCGAAACGAACAGAACCTCCGGGAGAAGCGTTACAAATAATGCTGAGGTTTTGGCTAAGGTGAGAAAAGAGCTGGCTAAAGAGAAAATAAAGGTATTTCTTAGTGGGATGGAAATACTGGGATTTACAAGGGATGAGATAATGGAAATTTTGAAAGGGGAGGCAAAGTAGAATGAGTGAATATTTGCTGGAATGTAGAGGTTTGAGCAAAAATTTTGCCGGAATCCGTGCTTTGGATAATGTCGATTTGCAAATCGGCTCGGGGAAAATAGTAGGTCTTTTGGGACCGAACGGTTCAGGTAAAACTACACTTATAAAAATTTTGAACGGGTTGCTTAAACCAGCGAGTGGAGAGGTTTATATTGACGGCGAAAAGCCGGGAGTGCATACGAAATCAGTTATAAGCTATCTTCCTGATAAAATGTATTTTGCGGATTGGATGACTGTTAATGACCTTATGGATTTTTTCAGTGATTTTTATAAGGATTTTGACAGAAATCGTGCAGAGGAAATGTGCGGCCGGTTGAATATATCGCCCAAACAGAAGATGAAGACTTTGTCAAAGGGGACTAAGGAAAAGGTGCAGCTGATATTGGTAATGAGCAGGGACGCGAAATTGTATCTGCTTGATGAGCCGATTGCAGGGGTGGATCCGGCTGCCAGAGATTATATTTTAGATACGATTCTAACGAATTACAGCGAAAATTCAACTGTGCTTATTTCTACGCATTTGATTGCGGATGTAGAGAAGGTGCTGGATGAGGTTGTATTTATTTGCAATGGAAAGATAATGAGGCATGATTCTGTGGATGATATCAGGCAAACAACGGGGATGTCTGTTGATGAACTGTTCCGAACGGAATTCAGGGCTGTTCCATATCAGGGGGTGAAGCAGGATGTTCGCTAAGTTAATTAAATATGAGATGAAGTCTATGCTGAAGATTTTTCTTTTAGCATGGGGTGCGATACTGGTGGTTGCATTGGTGCTCGGTTTGATGGCGAAAAACAGTGTGGTCAAAACGATGGATGACAATTATTTCTTTGTCAATAATTTGGCTTCATTTTCGGGAGTTTTTGAGGGAATTTCGATTCTGCTGTATGTGGCTTTGGTTGTTGGGATAATTGTTCTCTCACTAATCTTTGTGATTTCGCGATTTAATAAAGGTTTGCTTGGCAGCGAAGGATATCTGATGTTTACTTTGCCAACGACGCCGAGGGCTTTAATTATTTCAAAGGGAATTGCGGCGACTCTTATCGTGATTATAAGTGGTGTGGTAG
>CAVIBE010000187.1:0-5640 GCA_963640885.1 Oscillospiraceae bacterium
ATATGGAAGCTTTCCGTCCTTATCTCTGATTTCGCAGAATTTATCATAAATAGTACTATTTATTGCCGCTTCGATTTCTTCATCTTTGAGTCCGGATACTTTTACATATGTCCCGTTTCCGTTATCATAAGTTTCATCCACATATTCTACAGTTAGATTATTGGAAATAATCGTATTTACGTCCTGAGGTGAATTAATTTTCCCCGAACCGTCCGATCCCGAGCATCCTGCAAACACAAGAGACATAACCATAGAAACAACCAATACCAAAGATATTTTCTTAAAGATCCGCATTTCTAACATATCCGTTTTCCTCTCCTAACTTCTGACCTTCCTCGCTGACTATCCAGGCAATTATTTTTCTTACAACACTGTCTTTAGGCTCATCAGCTCTGATAATAACCTGAGACTGATTCAAAAGAGGATAGCTGCCGTCCGCAATTGTATCATCACCAGGCATTACTCCATCAATCGCAATCAGCTTTATCTGATCCGTATAGTGCATATTAGCAACATAATAGTAGTATGAATAACCGATTGCACCCTCTGAATTGTCATAAGAAGCCACAGCATCTATTATGCCTGCCATATCGTCTATCATTTTTTCAGATGGAGCCTGCATTATCTCGTCCTTGGAAATAATAAATCGGTACATTCCTGTCTGGCTTCCGGAACCTTCAGAACGCTGATAAGCTATGATCTCTTCATCATTTCCGCCAACTTCTTTCCAGTTAGTTATCTTTCCCGCATAAATATCATGCAGCTGCTGAACGGTAAGGCTTTCCACCGGGTTGTTCTTGTTTACAAAGAATACAAACCCGCCGTTCAAATATGGTGTACATTCAAATTCCACGCCCGCAGCTTTAGCCTTAGCTTTTTGTTCATCTGACGGCAGTGAACAGAAAATCATATCTGCATCACCGTTAATCAAATTGGTATATGCTCCGTCAGTCGTGCTGCAAAGTACGTGCTGTCTCGCCTCTTCAATAGGCATGTCTAATAATGCGGCAGCCATAGCTTCATAATATGGTGCGAGTGCGGTTGCGCCGTCTATTACCGGCCATTCGTCCAAAGTCAGCTTGAGGCTGTATTCTGTTTTTTGTTCGGTATCGGCGGTCTGTGAGTCCTTGTCCGTGTTGCTTCCTGAGCAAGCGCTAAAGCTCAGCACCATGCACGCTGCCAAACACAAAGCAATCAATTTTTTCTTCATAATCCCTCTTCCTTTCTTGCTTAAAAAATTTTGGTTTTAATATTTAAAGGCGGCTCGGGTAATGCGAGGCTGCCATTAAAACAAAATCTTCACGAACGTCTGCGGCGTGGGAACAGCGCACAGGCACGTTCCATACGCGAAGCCCTGTTTGAAAAATCAAAGGACGCCAATCTCTTTATAATACCTCTGCGCGCCGGCATGAAACGCAACTGTCACACCTTGCGTGGCAAAATCCGTATCAAGTTCCCCGGCTTTCGGCGCATTTTCCGCAATAATATCCTTATTTTCAAACAACGACTTCGTTATCCTGTAAACGATATCCTCATCAAGATCGCTGCGTACTATAATCATAGTCTTAACCGCAAGCGTTTTTATATCGTCAGTCTGATTTGGATACGTTCCCGCAGGTATCGTATAAGACACATAATACGGTTGACTTTCCATGAGCGCTTTCGCTTCATCACCCGAAATCTCAATCAGCCTTACGCCATCCGTAACCGCCATTTCCATTATATCTATAGCCGGCGCTCCCGCAGTAAAGAACATCGCGTCTATCTCCCCGTTTTTCAACGCCTCCACAGAATCCGAATAATTCAGGCTGCTCATCTCCATATCCGAAAAACTAAGCCCGTAAGCCTTCAAAATGCTCGCCGCATTATACTCAGATACCGAGTCCTCTTCGCCAAACGAAACCGTCTTTCCCCTCAAATCCGCCACAGAATTTATATTTGAATTCTGTGCCACCGCAAGCTGACAAACCTGCTCATAACAAGCTCCCAATGCAGAAAATCCCGTCACAGGTTTTTTAAAAAACACACTTCCGCTCTGAGCATAATCAGCCACATCAGTCTGAGTCATCGCAATATCCGCAGACCCATCGACAACAAGGCTTATATTTTCGACCGCAGACCCTTCAGAAATCATATCAAACTCAATATCCTCATTTACATCCTCTATCGCCTGAGCCATCGCATTCATATACGCACGATAAGAGCTGCCGTTCGCAAGCTTTACCTCAGTTTTTTGTATTTCTTCTATATTATTATCATCATCGCTGCCGCATCCCGAAAAACCAAAAACCGTAACCGCAAGCACAGCCGCCAACAACAATACAAATTTTCGCTTCATTAAATTTGCCTCCGCCTCTGAATGATTTACTTTATGATATAATCATAAATTTTTATAAAACTTTGTCAATCCTATCACCTGAGATTTTTCTTAAAAAATCTTTCATTTCTGTATACTTATACACCTTATATGTACTATAATGATGTAAAAATTTATACATTATTGATACATTCACCTATACATTTGAGGGTATAATATTAAGTTAAGGAGACGCAAGATGAATACCATTTTAAAAGATTTTCTGAAAACGTTTTTTCTCTTATTGATTACGTCAATTCTGGCATATGCCGCAAGGCGAATAGGAGAAGCAACTGACATAATAGTAGTAGTTTACGTTCTAACAGTTGTTCTTGTTTCACGAATGACTAATGGTTACTTTTGGGGCATTCTCGCCTCTGTATTCGGGGTTCTTGCAACCAACTTTATATTTGCGTTCCCCTATTTTGCATTTAACCTGACGCTTTCCGGATATCCGGTAACATTTTGCGCGATGCTGGCAACATCAATAATAATCAGTTACCTGACATCTAACTACAAAAAGCAAAAAGAGGCTGCGGAAAAAATGGCGGTAGAGCTGCAAAAATCTTATGAGGAACAGCATTTGGCCGAGGTAAAAGCAGAAAAAGAAAAGCTTAAAAGCAATCTTCTCAGAGTAATTTCTCATGATTTGAGAACTCCTCTGACCGGAATAAAAGGTGCATCCTCCGCAATGCTCGAAAGTTGGGATGTGCTTCCCGACGAAACGAAAAAAAAGCTTCTCGAAGATATTGTCGATGAATCACAATGGCTCATCCGAATGGTGGAAAATCTGCTTTCAGTAACACACATAAGCGAGGAAACGATGAAAGTTAAAAAAGTTCCTCAGGTTGCCGAGGAAATAATCGCAAATGCAGTCTCGCACTTTCACAATGCTGACCCGGACATTTCCATATCGGTTAACGTTCCTGACGAGCTGATAATCGTACCTATGGATGCAACCCTTATAGAGCAGGTGCTGCTCAATCTGATGGATAATGCCGCAAAACACGCCGGCAACTCAACTAAGCTTAGCATACGGCTTTTTGCAGACGATGAAAATAATGCTGTATTTGAAGTAAAAGACAACGGAAAAGGGATTCCCGAGGAGGATATTAAGTACCTCTTTGAGTATGGCGAAACAAAAAACAACAATGTTCCGGCGGATTCGCAGCGAAGTTTCGGAATCGGTCTTCCGACCTGCAAAACGATAATTCAGGCTCACTCGGGCGAAATCTGGGTGGAAAGCACAGTCGGCGAAGGAAGCTGCTTCAGTTTCACTCTCCCGATGGAAGACAGCGAAGATAACGAATATAACAATGATAAAGAGTAAACTATATATAACGGAGGCGCTTTATGAGTAATAATAAAACCACAGTCCTGATTATAGAGGACGAAAATGCTATAAGAAATTTTATCACGACTATACTTACTGCTAACGGATGTAAGGTTATTTCCGCCAAAACGGGCGGCGAAGCTCTGTCGCTCATAAGTTCCCATGTTCCCGAAGTCATTCTTCTCGATTTGGGGCTTCCTGATATAGACGGGCTTGACGTTCTCAAGACAGTACGCGAAACTTCTTCCACCCCTATAATCGTCATCTCGGCCCGAACATTTGAGGAAGAAAAAGTTAAAGCTCTCGATATGGGTGCCGATGATTACATTACAAAACCGTTTGGCTCATCAGAGCTTATGGCAAGAATCCGAACCGCTTTGCGACACAGCCACAAAGTTCTGACAAAAGACCTTGCGGGGCAGCAAATTTTTTCTACCGGCGAGTTGAAAATTGACTTTGAGGCAAGGCAGGTTATAAAAGAAGGAAACGAAATTCACCTCACCCAGATAGAGTATAAGCTTCTGATTCTTTTGGCGAAATACGTCGGCAGGGTTCTTACGTATGAATTTATAATCAATAACATATGGAATATGCCCTCGGACAAGAACAGCCAGCAGCTTTTGCGTGTAAATATGGCAAATATCAGACGAAAAATCGAGGAAAATCCGGGCACTCCGAAGTATGTGCTCACTGAAGTTGGCGTTGGCTACAGACTCGCCGACCTCGAATCCCCTACCGCATAAAAAAAACAAACAAAGACCGTCAGATCAAATTTTTTGGCGGTCTTTCTTATTAATTTTAAAATAAGTCTTGACTTTATCGCTTTAGCGAGCTAAAATGTTAAACAGATGAATTAATAAACAAAAGAAAGAGGTGGGCGTCAAACGCTCATAATTAATGGAGGGAAAAATGAAAAAGTTTTTATTAGTAGGTTTAAGCTTGATAATGGTGCTTACAATGATGGCCGGTTGCGGCAGCAACGATGAACAAAGCGGCGACAGCGACGCTAATAACTCAGACAATATCCTCGTAGTCGGATTCGATGCGGAATATCCGCCTTACGGATTCAAAGACGAAGCGAGCGGCGAATATACAGGATTCGACCTCGAACTGGCTCAGGAAGTTTGCGTACGTAACGGTTGGGAACTGGTAAAACAGCCTATTGATTGGGATTCAAAAGACATGGAGCTTAATTCAGGAACTATCGACTGCATTTGGAACGGAATGACTTATACAGGTCGTGAAGCTGATTACACATGGTCAGACCCATATGTAGACAACTCAATCGTAGTTGTAGTTTCGGCTGATTCAGATATCAAAGCTTTAAGCGACCTCGCAGGCAAAGTCGTTACAACTCAGGCTGATTCATCAGCTCTTACAGCTTTAACAAATGACCCTGGCGACGGAAGCAATGACGAATGTCTCGCTTTAGCAGCATCTTTCGCAAGCCTCGAACAGGTTGCAGACTACAATTCAGCATTCATGAATCTCAAAGCAGGCGCAGTTGATGCCATTGCAGTAGACATCGGTGTTGCACAGTATCAGTTATCAAACAATCCTGATGAATATGTAATTCTCGACGAACCGCTTTCAAAAGAACAGTATGCTATAGCATTTAAGTTAGGAAACGAATCATTGAGAGATCAGGTTCAGGAAACACTTTACGAAATGGTAGAGGACGGAACTTTCGATAAAATCGTACAGAATTACGCAAGTTACAACCTTCCTGAAATGGTCTGCTTAGGAAAATAATGTAGCAAACAATTATCCGAAAAGCAAGTTGTGAATACAAAAGGCAGAGGTTAAGGCCGGCTGCCTTTTGTGTTTTGAATATATTATAAGCGCTAAGTCATATTTACAGACAAAACAAGCTTTTAGAAAGGATTTTACTTATGGATTTTACAGCATTTTGGAATATTTGCAATCAGATTATGGGCGGATTCGGAAGAAC
>CAVIBE010000188.1:0-3089 GCA_963640885.1 Oscillospiraceae bacterium
CCATCCTATCAATATGATAGATTGGTAGTCCTGCCTTTATTATATCATTTTCCGTAATAAAGATAACATATGTTTCACATAAATTTTCATATTTTTCACCCGGTTCGGTCACATTTGCAAGGAACAAACGCAGGTCGTTCGGTGTAGGAAATTTCAAGAGAAAAAGAGAAGTGGGGATGCCGGTTTTCCGGAACGGTTTAGAATGTGTCGTGCCTCCACTGCATAAGAACACGCAAGTCCTTCCCGTAGACGGAGATTATGCAAACCTTATGCAAAACGGTGCTCAGAATCCAAATTGTAATGTTGAAAGTGCAGCATTATTGTGATATAATAATGCACAAGAAAGGAGGCGGATTATATGCCGTATATCATGCCTATAAGAGATCTGAGAAACACCAGTGAGATTTCAGAGATAGCACATAAGGTGCAGGAGCCTATTTTTATCACAAAAAATGGATACAGCGATTTGGTAGTTATGAGCAGCGAATTGTATGATAAATTTGTGAGAGTTAATCGTATCGATCAAGCAATATATGAATCTGAATTGGAAATGAAAAATGGCGGTGACTCGATTGACGTTGACGATGCCTTTGATAGGTTAGATGCAAAGTATTATGGTTAAATATAAAGTAAAGTTAAATTCAAGAGCCTATCGAGATCTTGAAGAAATATATGAATATATACAGCGCGAGTTGCAGGCGCCAGGGGCGGCTAAAGGACAAACGGATCGGATAAAGCAAGCAATAAAGACTTTGGAAGTTTTCCCTCAAGCACATCAGGAAAGAAATGTCGGAAGATATGCAGGGCGAGGATATCGACAATTGTTAATTGATAATTATATTGCGGTATTTAAAATTGATGAACCGACTAAAATTGTCAGCATTCTCACCATTCAATACCAGGGCAGATCTTTATAATTTCGCCCGGAACGGTTACGAACCGTTCCCTACGGCGGCTTCGCCGAGAAATTGTGCGCGGGACGGTGCGGTGGGATGTGCATTATGGTAATGTGTTGAAAAACCGGGAAGGCTCACCTTCCCGGTTTTGGATGTTTTTGGATACTCGCCATGTGCGAATTTTTCAGCTTTTATTTGACGAGGACGATGTCGTAACCGTCGCTGTCCTCGTCAATCTGAAGCATGAATACTAAAGTACTTTTTTCATTGTCTGTTCCTCCTTTAAAAATACTCTTCTGAAGGGGGTTGTGTTATTAGTGTCTTGCAAATTATCTCCCCCTTCTGAAGACAATTTGACATTTATTGTAGAGGGAAATAGGTATAGACAGCCGTTCAAAAAGCGTCTATAATAAATTTATATTTTGGTTTAGCCAAAATTTCGACTTAAAAAAACCATATTATAATCTAAAGGAGAGACATTATGACATACATTAAAAGAGCTGCCGAGGATACGATTGCATGGGTATCGAAAATGTTTCCTGTTTTGCTTGTGACAGGTCCTCGTCAAGTCGGCAAAACCACTTTGTTGCAAAGACTGGCAGAGGCAGAACGAAGCGAAGGTATAGAACGAAAGTACGTCACTTTGGATGACCCTGACGTAAGATATTTAGCAAAAAACGATCCGGCACTGTTCCTGCAAAGATATTCGCCGCCGGTACTAATCGACGAAATTCAGTACGCAACGGAACTTTTGCCCTACATTAAAATGAGCGTGGACAGTTCCAAAAGAAAAGGAGATTTCTGGATTACCGGCTCACAGGTTTTTCGCCTTATGAAAAATGTAAACGAGAGTCTGGCTGGTCGAGTGGGAATCGTAAATCTGTTGGGATTGTCCGATGCGGAGATTTATCAAGAACCGAGCGAACCCTTCCAAACTGATGCAGAGCACCTGATGAAACGCCTGTCTGTGAGAAGCAAAAAAGATCTCAACGAGATTTACCGTCGGATTTTTAAAGGCTCAATGCCGGAACTTTATGCCGATGAAAATATGGATTGGGAAACGTACTATCGATCTTATGTTAATACCTACCTTCAGCGCGATATTCAGGATTTGGCTCAGGTTGCAGACGAAATGCAATTTTATAATTTTATGACGATTGCCGCCGCACAAACTTCAAAGCCGGTTGTTTACGAGGAGCTGGCAAGTGCTGCCGGAATTTCTGCTCCAACGGCAAAGAAGTGGCTTTCGGTTTTAGTATCGTCTCATATCATTGCCCTTGTGCAGCCATATCACAATAATGCGCTTAAACGCGTAGTGAAGATGCCGCTTTTGCATTTTTTGGATACAGGGCTTGCCGCCTATCTCTTAAAATGGGGAAATCCGGAAGCTTTGGAGAGAGGAGCGATGTCCGGAGCATTCTTTGAGAGTTATGTTTTTTCGGAAATTTACAAAAGTTATCTGAATGCCGGAAAAGAACCTCCCATTTTTTATTATAGGGACAAGGATAAAAAAGAAATCGACCTGCTGCTCTACCGCAATGGTGTGATTTCGCCAATAGAAGTGAAAAAATCGGCGTCGCCGGGGAAAACAGCTATCAAGAATTTTAAAGTATTGAATCCCGTTACAAAGGAGGCTTCGTTTGGCGGCCTGGAGTCTTTGAAAGTCGAGATTGGAACCGGAAGTGTAGTTTGCATGGCTAACGACCTCCTGCCAATAGACGAGAAAAATTGGTATGTACCGGTTTGGCTTATTTAATAAAATCCGGCAGGCTCTAATTTGTCAAGCGGGCACAGGGTATACAATCCGTATGTTTTTCGGATTTGCATCTTATATCACAATGAATTTGAAACAATCGTGAATCAGATTGATTTTTTGAAAGATTCGGCTATAAATTAAATTGGCCGAAAGAGAATTTGTAATTCATATCCTTGGCATCGGTACACGAAAAATCGTACATTAACTTCCCTAACGCGGATTCGTCTTTAATTTGTGCGTTCACATATATGATATGCGATTCATCACCAAACAATTTTCCGGTCTCTTTTATCGTTCTATCGATATGATAGATTGGTAGTCCTGCCTTTATTATATCATTTTCCGTGATAAAGATAACATAGGTTTCGTATAAATTTTCATACCCGTCTTCCGTCGATAGTACTAGGAAAATTCCGACGCATCAATTAGCTTAATAC
>CAVIBE010000189.1:0-2005 GCA_963640885.1 Oscillospiraceae bacterium
GTATGAATACAGTGCAGATGATGAGACCTGAATGTGAGGCTATCGACGCAAAAGTTTATTGTGAGCAGTGCGAACATTTTGGCAGAAAAGCCGAATTTTTCTCAAAATGGGACAACGATGTTACTGTTCTTGATAATGCGCTAGGCAAAGAACTGGCAGAATAATGCACTCTTTAAGGCGTGTGTTGCACAAGAATGAAATTGAAAGGTAGGTAAGAAGGAATGAAGCAGTTAATGACAGGAAATGAAGCAGCTGCACGAGGTGCTTATGAAGCGGGACTTTTGTTTGCTTCCGCTTATCCCGGAACTCCAAGTACAGAAATACTTGAAAATTTAGGAAATCTCTACAAGTCAGATGTGTACGCGGAATGGGCTCCTAATGAGAAAGTTGCAGTTGAGGCTGCAATCGGAGCAGCGATTGCGGGAGGCAGAGCTTTAGCGTGCATGAAACACGTAGGTGTAAATGTGGCAGCAGACCCGCTCATGACCTTTGGATATACGGGCACTACAGCCGGATTTGTTCTGGTTTCAGCAGACGACCCGGGAATGCACAGCTCACAGAACGAGCAGGACAACAGACATTATGCTAAATTTGCAAAAATCCCGATGCTCGAGCCATCAGACAGCCAGGAAGTAAAGGATTATATGAAGCTGGCTTACGAGCTTAGCGAAAAATGGAGCACTCCTGTATTTTTCAGGATGACAACCAGAGTCTGTCACAGCAAAAGCGTAGTGGAACTCGGCGAAAGAAAAGAAGCGAAGCCGTTCAAATATGAAAAGCAGATAACTCGTTACGTGGCAACACCTGCTAATGCTAAAAAAATGCGAGTGAAGCTTGAAGAAAGACTCCAAATCATGGAGGAATTTTCCAATAATACAGAGCTCAATAAACCGGAATATAACGGAACAAAAGTTGGCATAATCAGCTCAGGCGTTGCATATCAGTATGCAAGAGAAGTATTTGGAGAAGACGCTTCCTATTTGAAATTAGGATTTACCCATCCTATGCCTATGGAAAGAATCAGGGAATTTGCAGGCAAGGTTGACAAGCTCTATGTTGTTGAAGAACTCGAACCGTATATGGAAGACCAGATCAGAGCAGCCGGAATTGATTGCATCGGTAAAGCAGTAATTCCTAACATGGGCGAGCTCGATACAGACAGAGTGAGAAAAGGCGTTTTCGGAGAAGAAAATCCGACTATAAAAACTGAAACTCAGGCACCGGGAAGACCGCCGACGCTTTGCGCAGGCTGCCCGCACAGAGGATTTTTCTATTCGCTTTCAAGAAGAAAAGATATCATGGTTACCGGCGATATCGGTTGTTATACTTTGGGAAGTGCAGAGCCGTTGTTTGCGATTGATACGACAATTTGCATGGGCGCAAGCATAAGCACAGGCCATGGCGCATCAAAGGTGTTTGACAAGACCGAACCGGGCAAGAAAGTTGTATCTATCATAGGCGATTCGACATTCTTCCATTCGGGCGTTACCAGCCTTATGGACGTTGCATATAATAATGGAAGAAGCGTAGCTGTTATTTTGGACAACAGAATAACCGGAATGACCGGACATCAGCAGAATCCGGGAACAGGCTTTACACTTATGGGTGAACCGGCTCCTGAAGTTGATATCCCTGCACTTTGCGTGGCAATGGGAATAAAACGCGAAAACATATATATTGTAAATCCGAATAATCTTGATGAAAATGAGGCTGCACTTGATAAGGCACTTGCCAGCGGCGAAGCGTCTGTTATCATAACAAAATGGCCGTGTGTGCTCAAAAAGGTTACCGCTCAGGACAAGGCGGAATTTGATCTCAGCAAAAAACAGTGCAAGGTTGATCCGGATAAGTGTAGAAATTGCAAGATGTGTATAAAGACCGGATGCCCGGCGTTATATGCGAAAGATGGCAAGGTAGTTATTGATAGTGGTTCTTGTACAGGTTGCGGAGTATGTCAGCAGGTATGTCCGTTTGAAGCTATTGAGAAAGCAGGTGTGTAGTATGG
>CAVIBE010000190.1:0-2174 GCA_963640885.1 Oscillospiraceae bacterium
TAATTTTGATTTCTGTTTCGCTTATTTATCTTATGATGGACTTTTATACAATGGCAGTAAGTGAAACTGTGTCTGATTCAGTTATTTTTGAGCAAGGATTTGATGAGGGGAAAAATATAAGGTGGGCGGCAGCTATAGGAGACCTTTTTGATGAGGAAGAATAAAGGCGCAGTTTCGGTGCTTCTGTGTGTGATTTTTTTAAGTGTTGTTATTGCGGTCGGTGCGGCTGCGGACGCCTGCAGTCTGGCTACGGCGAACGCATATGCCAAAAGAATGAATTATATGGCATGTAAATCCGTGCTGGCGGAGTATGACAGGCACCTGTTTGAAGATTATGGGCTTATGGCTTTTAATGGCGGAAGTTATGAGATTCAGGAAAAAGCGAAGGCTTATATTCGTCAGATGGCAAGAGTTAGTGAAAATCCGGGAGATGAAATAGTTTTTTTCGATCTTGAACTCGATGAAATCAGCGTAGACAGCAGCGGAAGCAGTTTGACAAATCAGCAGATTTTTATGGAGCAGATAAGTGAACTCATGAAGTATAAAGCTATAGAAATCGGGGTAGAAAAATTTAAGGACTATATCTCCGGTAAAAATGATGTAGGAAGTAAGGTTGGTGAAGCTAAAAATGAGTTTCAAAAGGAAAAAGAGGCTTCTTCGGACGCATCCGTCGCGGGCTCAGCCGGCGAGTCTGCACAAACAAGAGAAGCGGTTTCACTGAATAACCGAAGCTTCGATTCTGATGACGGAAGTGCGGATCGTGTTCTTAAGAGTAAGAGAATAATAGATTCGCTGCCGTCAGAGAATATTACGGAAAAAAGCGAAAAGAGACGATATGGTTTGGGAGAAGAGGACGAGCTTATGGAGCTTGGGGAGGACAGTTCTGATTTTATGGATGGATTTTATAAAAATTTAAGCACCGGTGCGGAAAAGCTTGCGCTTTTAGAGTATATAAAGCTGTATTTTAAAAATTCGGTATCTGTTCCGAAAAAAGCCGGGGAAACTTTTTTTACAAATGAAGTCGAATATATATTAAAGGGAGACTATAGCGATGCTGAAAACAAAGCTGATGTAAAAAGAGATTTGTTTCTTATGAGAACGGCGCTGAATCTGGCTCATATATATGCGGATGCCGAAAAAAAGCAGCTGACTTTGGAAGCAGCTTTGGCAACCGGGGCCGGACCTTATGCCGCGGCAGTGCAGTTTGTAATTGCTACCGCATGGGCCGGAGCAGAGGCTAAGTCTGATATTGACATTTTATATAACGGTGGAAAGGTTCCGTTTATGAAGGACAGAAGCAGCTGGAAACTCAGCTTTGGCAGCATAGGAGCGGCTGAAACGGTAAGCAGCGAATACGAAGGCGGTAAGGGTCTGGACTATAGTCAATATCTGGAGCTTATGATGCTGGCGTGCAGTAAGGAAAAACTCGCAAAGCGTACTATGGATCTGATTCAGATAAATATGAAGGGCAGATATAATATACAATTCGATTTGCGAAATTGCATAACGGCTTTTGAAGCAAAATCGGACTTTAACAGGATTTCGTTTATCCCGAGCGTGCTTCCGGGAATAATTGAGGATAATGCTATGT
This sequence comes from Oscillospiraceae bacterium, assembly GCA_963640885.1. Lineage (GTDB taxonomy): Bacteria > Bacillota > Clostridia > Peptostreptococcales > Anaerovoracaceae > UBA1739. Next base: position 1,592 of record CAVIBE010000190.1, read on the forward strand.
CGATAGAAGGGGTGTTTGCTTATTAAAATCAGAAAATATATCGGAAACAAAGGATATGTTATAGCTGAGGCAGCGATGCTCATGCCGATATTTTTGTTCGCGGCAGTGCTTTTGATATATACCGTAAAAATCATGCATTTTCAGGAAATAGTGCATTTTGAAGCAGCGTCAAATCTGGTGAGGCTTTCGTGGGAAAGCCAGGTTGGCGGGGATGCTTTTGGCAAACATTTATATGAGAGCAGAACTTATAATGCCGCTCAGAGCAAGGTCAATAAGGAAATTAATATAAATGCTGACATAAGCGAAGTGGATGAAGTATATATTGCTCAGATAAGCTACCCGATCTTATTGGATTTGCCTTTTGATTTATATGATGATATTACGCTTAAAGATGTGCTTGTGGCGAGAAAATGGAGCGGCGGCGATACTTCGGGAGAGGTTTTGGGCTTTTCTGCAATGGAATACGAGGATGACGAAGATTATAAATTCATTTTTCCAAGGTATGGAGAACGTTATCATGAGGTGGGGTGTATGTATTTGTCTATGGATTCAGGACGTTATATAGAATGTACCGGCTTAGGAG
>CAVIBE010000191.1:0-6402 GCA_963640885.1 Oscillospiraceae bacterium
TTTTTCAACGATTTGCCGTAGGGAACGGTTCGCAACCGTTCCGTTAACCCGGATTCCCGGCGAAGCCTCCGTAGGGAACGTGCCTATGTGCCGTTCCGCGAACAGGCGTGTTGTTCCGAGAAAACGCGCATTTTTCAACGATTTATCGCGAACATGCGCACCGGAATCAACCATACGGTATGACAGATTTCAAATTTATCCAAACCCGTAATTTATGACGAACAAAGAGGAGGAAAACTATGAAGAAAAAGATTTTAGCTGTCGTCCTGACACTCGCCATGGTAGTTAGCTTCATGCCGACGATGGCGTTTGCGACAGGAGACGCAGACGGCACGGGCGATACCTCGCCAGCGCAGACGAGTCCACCAACATTGAAGGACGGTGTTTGGCAGAATGTAACGCCGGATAATATACAGGACTTGTTGGATGGAAAGTACGGAATAATTGATAACACGACCATCGAACTGTCTGCGGGCGAGTATGAGAAGCTGGAACTGGGACGCGCGACGAAATATGAAGGTAGCCACACGGATTACTACATAGGTGGTATTTCTGATGCTAATAAGAAAACATATGCAGAATTTACAAATATAAAAAGTAAACCTGAATGGTCTGGCTCAGCATACTATGTTCGTAATATGAGCAATGTAACATTCAAGGCGGCGGATGGGGCGACTGTTAATATAGCAGGACTTGAAGCGACTGCCGGTCATGTCTATGCTGATGAAAAAAATAATATTTGTGTTTATGATTATGTACTTGAGAAGGAGTACACAAACGGCAGTGCATATTATAAGGCACTGAATTTGGAAAGCATTACTTTTGATGGAATCAACTTCACAGCAAGCGTGAATATAGCTTCTTCTCAGACTGAAACCGAAATTGACGAAGTTACATTCCGTAATTGTAATTTTAATATAGGCAATACAAACGCAGGATACTATGCGCTGCGTTACTATAATGAGGGCAACACCGGTAAGATAAAGAATCTTGTTGTTTACAAATGCACGTTCAATACTTGCTATCAGGGCATCTATACTCAGAATATTAAAGGCATTACTGTAACCAACAGCGTATTTAATACCACAGGTCACAACGCAATCGCCATTCAGGAGTCCTCAAGTAACCCTTTTGACCATGGGAATGTAACCATCACCGAAAATTATTTCGCAAACATCGGTGACCGTATAATACGCTTAGGCGACGTTGGCAGCGATACCCAGTTCACCATCAATGGCAACACCGCAACCAATTCAGGAGACAATGATGATGAAGTGATTAAGGCAGAATCCTTGGCAGACAATGTAACGTACGATATTTCCGGTAACGACTGGGGAAACGGAACGATTGTATGTAATGACGAATTGAATGACCCGGCATATAAGGTTAATGGCGTTGAGTATAAAACTTTGGCAAGTGCGATTGAAGCTGCCGAAGCTGGCTCAACCATCACGCTAATGAAGAATGCGACCGAGAACAACACACTTTCTATAAATAAGAAAATCACTCTTGACCTGAGCGGAAACATATTAACCACCAAGAAGCAAACCGCAGTTAGTGATGAAGGCATCTTGACGATCAAAGACAGCGCTAACGGCGGACAAATCAACCTTGAATGTAACGGCGGCGGAATCATGCTTAACGAAGGTAAGCTGATTCTGGAAAGCGGCACACTTTATCAAGCTAGCGGAGAGAATGTCTTCTTGATGGGAAGTTCTGAGTTCGAAATGAACGGAGGCTCACTGCTGGCGGATAATGGCGCATGCATTGATGCAGCCTACTGCACTACAAATAATGAAGCAAAGGTAAATATCACGGGCGGCAAGGTTGCTACGAAGGCAACCAACACTTGCGCTATTTATGTGGCGGGAAGAGCTATATTAGGTGGCGAGAACACGGGTAAAGCTAGCCTGACTATAAGCGGTGGCGAGTTTTCTTCTGAAGGAGATGTTGTAATACTCGTCGATGGAAAAAATTCTTCTTTGACGGTGACCGGAGGAACATTCAAAGGAGCTATAAAAAAGAACGCTGGCACTATCACCATCAAAGGCGGGCTCTTCACCACTAAGCCTGATGCAACTTATTGTGCAGAGGGCATGGCAGTCGTAGCCAGCGGAAACAGCAAGTATCCGTTCACAGTAACTCAAAATAAAGCTGCTGTAAAGACTGCGGACACTGCGGCAACCAAAGTCGAGGCAAAGAATGCAAAGATTGCAGTAACAAAAGAAGACGGCAAATCAGCGACAGAAGAGGAAACGAAAGCTGCAAAGACGGCAGTTACTAACGCCGCAACAGCTGTAGCTGCAACAACATCCGAGGGATTAGAAGTTGCAGCCGTAACTGAAGCACAAAAAACAGTGACTGAAAAAACAGTTTCTGATGCAAAAGAGACTCTAAAAAAAGCTTTGAATGTCAATGACGAATCGGCGATCGATGACTCCACAACAGTAAACATCTTCGTCCAGCCTTATCTCGACATAACGATAGCCGACGCTAAGGTTACTACGACTACCACAGGTGGCGCTGGTAGTGGAAGCGATGAGACTGTAACCGCAACCGTGAGAGAGTTGACACTGGACATAGTTCCAATGGTAAAGACGATTGCGACTACCGCGTCCTCTGCCAGTGATATTGTCACTGCCGAAGACATTAATCAAGAGGATAGAAAGACACAAAATGCTGTAGAGATTGGTGAAGCAAAGGAAACAACTGTTACAACCCCTGTAACAATCACGATCCCGCTTCCAAGCGGCTTTGTAAGCGACACTAATAATATATACATCAAGCACACCAAGACAAGCGGTGCTTCATATGTATATACGGCTACTGTAAAAAGTGACAATGACGCTTCGCCTACTTACTCTGCAACCTTCACCAACCCGAATGGCTTCAGCACATTCGTAGTTACGGCTGAGAATCCGGCTGTGGCTGAGGTAAATGGCATAGGTTATGAAACACTTCAGGCAGCTGTGAACGCAGTAGAAGAGGGCGGAACAATCACCGTTTTGAAGGACGTTACAGGACAGACAGCAACTGTAGGAAAGACGATTTCATTTAATGTTGCGTTAGCTGGGGGAGTAACAACTTTCGATACGAATGCTATCAAGGCAGGCAGTCACACAACTAAAACGGTGAGCGGTACGAGTGCTCCTTACACCTATAACTTCGTTTACACTCGCCCAAGCTCCGGCGGTGGTGGCGGAGGAGGCTCAACTGTAGAGGCTACAACTTATGACATTTCTGTTCCAAGCGGCATCGCACACGGAAGCGTATCTCTTTCAAAGAATAGCGCAGCAGAAAATGACAAGGTTACACTTACAGTTAAGCCTGACAAAGGATATACTTTAGAAGTTTTGAAAGCTACAGATGATAACGGCAAAGAGGTTGAACTCACAGCAGTTGAACTCGGCAAAGAGTATACATTCGTAATGCCTGCATCAAAGGTAAGCTTTGAAGTAAGCTTCATGGATGATAATTCGATACTTAACTACTTTGTTGACGTAAATGCGGCTGATTACTTCTATGATGCGGTTCTGTGGGCTGCTGAAAAAGAGATAACAACGGGTATGGATGATTCACACTTTGCTCCGAACGGTAACTGCACAAGAGCTCAGATTGTTACTTTCCTCTGGAGAGCAGCAGGAAGTCCTGAGGTAACAACAGATGAAGCATTCTCTGATGTGGCTTCTGACAGCTATTATGCTAAGGCGGTTGCATGGGCTGTTGCAAACGGAATCACAACAGGAACTGAGGCTGACAAGTTCAGCCCGGATGATACCTGCACAAGAGCGCAGAGCGTAACTTTCCTTGCAAGAGCGCTTAAGGGTACAGCAGAAGCAAGCGCTGAGTTTAACGATGTGGCTTCTGACAGTTATTATGCAAGTGCGGTTGCATGGGCTAAGGCAAACGGAATTACAATGGGTGTTACAGAAAGCACATTCGGACCAGATAACGATTGCACAAGAGCTCAGATTGTAACCTTCCTTTATAGGGGATATGCAAATAAATAAGCAACAATGATTTTTGCGGCGGTTCGGGATATGATCCTGGATCGCCGTTTTTTGGGTTTCTCGGAACGGTTTAGAACCGTTCCCTACGAAAATACCATATATTGGATTGAAAACGTGTGGGCGTTTGCACAGAACACGGACAGTTCCCTACAATTGCGGAGCAGCGAAACGAGGGTGACGTTCGCAGAACATGCGAACCGTTCCCGACCTCGCCCCCCACAGGTCGGGGTTCGTTTTTGATGGGAGCAGGGCGGCAACATATAAAATTTGCATCAAAATCGGGCAGAAATGAGCAATAAAGCCATTTTCGGGGCGAAGGTGAAATTTTCGTGAAGCCACAATATATTGTACTGTAACAAAAATGAAATACTAAGTAGGGTGCATCACTACTTGACAATAAAGCGAGGAGGTTATATCATTTATTAAGAGTTACAGAGGAGGAAAACAGAGATATGATTGAGAGTATAATAAAAAGAGACGGAAGAGAAGTTTCTTTTGAACTTGACAAAATCACCGAAGCAATATTTATGGCAGCACAAGCCATTGGCGGAAGAGACCGCTCGATGGCAGAAAAACTGGCAAATCAAGTTGTTGACTATATAGAAAACGAATTAAAGTTAGAAAAACCTTCAGTAGAGCAGATTCAGGACGTTGTTGAAAAAGTTCTTATTGATACCGGACATGCTCGAACAGCAAAAGAATTTATTCTTTACAGATCCACAAGATCAAAAGTCAGAGAAATGAATTCCAGACTTATGAAAACCTTAGAGAGCCTCACATTCAGCGATGCAAAAGACAGCGATGTTAAGAGAGAAAATGCTAACATAGACGGCGATACCGCTATGGGAACTATGCTGAAATACGGTTCAGAGAGCGCAAAACAGTTTTATGAGATGTTCATAATTGACCCGAAAGTATCAGAAGCCCATATCAACGGAGATATCCACATTCATGATATGGACTTTTATACACTGACAACAACCTGTTGTCAGATAGACATCGACAAGCTGTTTGAAGGCGGTTTTTCAACAGGACACGGCTTTTTAAGAGAGCCTAATTCAATCCAAAGCTACGCAGCTTTAGCTTGTATAGCAATCCAGTCAAACCAGAACGACCAGCACGGCGGACAGAGCATCCCGAATTTTGATTACGCAATGGGAAAAGGCGTAAAGAAAAGCTACAAAAAGCTTTTTAAATCAAATCTCGCAAAATGCTTCGACATATTGTGCGAGTTACCGGAAGCACAGAAAATAGCAGAAGAAATTATGGATATTTTTGAAAATGAATACAATTATATCCCGGCATTGGCAGACGGCGACGACGAAAAGAAAATCCAAAAAGAAGTTATCGGCAGATATATCGACGACGAAATTGCGATAGACAAGATAACAGACTTTGTTGGCAGAACAGCTACAAAAGAAGTAGACAGACAGACCTATCAGGCAATGGAAGCACTTATACATAACCTTAATACAATGCACTCAAGAGCAGGAGCACAGATTCCGTTCAGCTCAATCAATTACGGACTTGACACATCCGCAGAAGGCAGGATGCTCGTTAAAAATATGCTTCTCGCAACCGAAAGAGGCTTAGGAAACGGCGAAACACCGATATTCCCGATACAGATATTTAAGGTAAAAGAAGGCATAAACTATAACGAAGGCGACCCTAACTACGACCTCTTCGAGCTGTCGCTCAGAGTTTCGGCAGAAAGACTGTTCCCGAACTATTCGTTTATAGACGCACCGTTCAACCTCAAATACTATAAAGAAGGTCATCCTGAGACAGAAGTTGCATACATGGGATGCAGAACAAGAGTTATAGGCAACGTATACGATCCGTCAAGAGAAATTGTAAATGGCAGAGGAAATCTCAGCTTCACTTCAATAAACCTGCCGAGAATAGCCATCAATGCACATAAAAACATTGAGCTTTTCTTTGAGGATCTTGACAGAAAAATTGAACTCTGCATAAAGCAGCTCAACGAGAGATTTGCTATTCAGTGCAGCAAAAAAGTGAAAAACTTCCCGTTTCTCATGGGGCAGGGCATCTGGCTTGATTCAGATAAGCTGGAAATGAACGATACAATAGGAGAAGTGCTAAAACATGGAACTTTATCTGTCGGATTTATAGGTTTGGCAGAGTGCCTCACAGCGCTTGTGGGCGCACATCATGGCGAAAGCGAAGAAGCACAGAATCTCGGACTTGAAATAATCGGATATATGAGAAAAAGATTAGACGAAGAGAGCCGGAAAACAGGACTTAATTATACACTGCTTGCAACACCGGCAGAAGGACTTTCGGGAAGATTTGTAAAAATTGACAAGAAAAAATACGGAATAATCGAGGGCGTAACAGATAAGGATTATTATACAAATTCATTCCATATACC
>CAVIBE010000192.1:0-8244 GCA_963640885.1 Oscillospiraceae bacterium
CCCTTTGTAACATTCATTCTGAGAATATTTTTCGTTATATTATCCGTCATGCCCCCGACTAGCGAAGCAACACCTTCTACTCCCGCCGCAGCCATTCCGGCAGTTACCGCAATCACTTCATCGGCAACTTTTACAATACCGTTATTTTCTTCATTCATATACGACTCCTGTAAAATAAAGGTCAGGTTCAGGATATTAGGCCCGACCCACAGATGAATTAATACATATTATTATAACGTGTATACCCTACTTTTACAATATATTTTGCTTATCCACCTTCTGTATAAACCAATTTATGCTCGCGGCAGCTCAATTAGACGTTCTAATAAAATTTTTATTTCGATATCTTCATTTGTATTTACTTTTTGATATTGCGAAATTAAAATACGTACATAAGAATCAAAATGCGTGACACGAAAGGGGAAGAAATCAGTGAATGTTGTAATAGCCGTACTGTTAGTTTTTGCGGCAATCGGTCTGATAGATAAAATACTCGGCAATCGTTTTCATCTGGCTGAGGAATTTGACAAAGGAATGGATTTGATGGGACCAATGGCGCTGGCTCTTGTAGGTATTTACTGCATAGGAGTTTTTGCCGCAGAAGCGAATGCGGACACAATTGCACGTCTTGCATCCATGCTTCCGTTTGACCCGTCTGTAATAATCGGCTCGATACTTGCTCCCGACATGGGGGGTCTTCCTGTTTCGCTGCAAATAGCAAAAACCCGTGAGCTCGCGATGTTCTCCGGAATGCTTATAAGCACAACTGTAGGTGTAACTCTCTGTTTTCAGCTGCCCGTATGCCTTTCGGGCGTAAAAAGCAAAGAAGACGCAAATATAATGATGAAAGGTTTTGTGCTTGGGCTCACAGTAATCCCTCCGGGAATCATAGTCGGCGGACTTATGCTCGGGCTGAGTTTCACCACTCTGATAAAAAATTTCTTTCCGATTATAATACTGTGTTTGATTTTGGCTGTAGGCTTTAAATTGTCGTCAAAAGTAACTGCCGGAATACTTAATCTTATCGGAAATCTCGTACGAATACTAAGCCTGATATTTTTTGCGCTCGTAATCATCGGTATTTATGTTCCGGCTCTGAGTTTGGCTGATGCCGAGCTTGTCAAAGATGCTTTTGTTGCCGTTGGGAAAATGGCTTCGGTTGTCTGCGGCTCGCTGGTATTTTCAACACTTGCTCTCAAATTCTTTAAAAAACCTTTTGCTTTCATGGCTCGCATTATGAAAACAAATGAATTTGCGGTTATAGGGCTTATCCTAAGCCTCACAACAACGTTTGCAATGCTGCCGCTCTTTCCCAAAATGGATTACAGAGGAAAGATGATTAATGCGGCTTTCTCTGTAGGCGGTGCATATATTTTAGGCGGACAGATGGCATTTGTCTCAGGTCTTACTACAGGTCATGAGATAACAGTATTTTTTGTTACAAAAATACTGGTCGGTTTATTCGCAATTCTCGCCGCCTGCCTGATCAAAAATGATCAAAATGAAAATGAAAAATCTGGCAAAAGTCAAGAGTAAAAGCAGAAAAAACTAAATCTTAAATTAAACTATCACTGAGAAAGGAGGAGTCCGAATGGCTAAAAAAGGCGACGGAGGCGGAAAAAAGAGTTTTTGGGATAATCCCTTCGGCGGTATGTTTGACTTCAACCGTGACGGCAAGGAAGACTTTGGCGAACAATGGCTTGCCTTCAAAATCTTTGAAGAGTGTACCAAGGAAGATGAACCACAACACGACTATTCCTCAGACTATCTCTACCATTCTATTTTGGACGATGATATCGTTGATACCTCTTGGCGTGATTTTTGTGAAGATGGCTCCGATGTTTTTATCGACCCGCAGGACTACGAGACGGAGGACGAATACAACGAGGCTCTCCGGGAAGCCCGTTCTGCGTGGCGTGATTCCTGCGAAGACGGCTCCGATGTTTTTATCGACCCCGATGACTACGAAACCGAGGAAGAATATAACGAAGCGCTTGAAGAGGCACAGGAAAACGCATGGCGAAAGATCGTCCCAGATGGCTCAAAGTATGGATTAGACCCTCGCTACTACGATTCCGAGCAGGAATATCTGGAGGCTCTGAACGAAAAAAAATACGGCTGGCATGAGTGGTACAAGGACGATGATACCCTCGGTCTTGGTGTAAATGACTTTGAGACCCGGGAGGAATATCGAAAGGCCTACGAAACCCGCCGCAACGAGATACGCCAGAAGGAACGTGAACAACGGGAACAGGAACGACTGCGCCTTCAAAGAGAACGCCAGCAACGCCTTGAGGAAGAACAGCGTATCGAGGCAGAAAAGGCTCGTGTGGATGATAAAATTTACACCTACTGCGGTATAGCGTTCCCTCATGGACAACGCCCTTACAGCTACAGAACAGAAGACTCGACAATCAAGGTTGGTGATGAGGTTCTCGTCCCTGTGGGCGATAAAGAGACAATCGGCACGGTAGTTTCAGTCGGACAATATATGCGTATTGCTGCTCCATACCCTGTCGACAAGACAAAATTCATTATCGGCAAGGTAAACAAGAAAGATTGAAGTGGTCAGCTATAAACCTTTTGAGCATTTGTTTTGTCTGGGTGCAAATGCACCCATCCCTTATTTGCCGGGTGCATCCGTGAACCCGGCAGTCTGACAGTGTAACTTTCTAAAATGAAAATAAAAAATCCGAAAAAATAGTTGGACAATTGCCTCTATAGGTTGTATAATTGGAGTTGTTCAAATGTGTCGCCATGGTCAAGTGGTCAAGACGTTAGCCTCTCACGCTGAAATCAGGGGTTCGACTCCCCTTGGCGATACCAATAATTAAAAGGTGGGCTGCAGCAAAATGCTGCAGCCCATGTATTTGGAGGACTTATACAAATGAATTACGAAAAACTTGCAGATCTGATCTTTCCCAATATCACCAGGACCCCTAACGATTACGAAAAAGAATTTCCAAAAAGGAATTTACCTGCGGATGCAAAGGTAACAAGACTTGGCCCAAGCCCGACAGGTTTTATACACTTAGGGAATCTTTATGGTGCTTTTGTTGACGAAAGACTTGCTCACCAGAGCGGCGGTACTTTTTATCTCAGAATAGAAGATACCGATGAAAAAAGAAAGGTTGACGGTGCCGTTGAGGTTATTATTTCTTCATTAAAATTCTTTGGTGTCTCGTTTGATGAGGGAGCGAGACTTGTTGAAGATAAGGGCGACTATGGTCCGTATTATCAGAGCAGCCGTGCCGAAATCTATCAGGCTTTTGTAAAACAGCTGATTCAGCAGGGTCTGGCTTATCCGTGCTTTTTAAAAGAAGACGAAATCAGCGCCATAAGAGCTGAACAGGAAGCGAATAAACTCACTCCGGGAATTTATGGCAAATGGGCAAAACACCGCGATTTATCTCTTGAAGAGGTGCAGGAAAGAATCGCTGCCGGTGAAGAATTTGTGGTAAGGCTCAAATCTCAGGGCATAGAAAATTCCGGCAAAACTTTTACTGTAAATGATGCTATCCGCGGCGAGCTTACGATGCCTGAGAACTTTCAGGATACGGTAATTCTTAAGTCTAACGGGATTCCTACGTATCATTTTGCCCATGTAGTTGACGATCATCTCATGAGAACTACTCATGTTGTCAGAGGTGAAGAATGGCTTCCTTCTCTGCCGATTCATGTGGAGCTTTTTAATGCGCTCGGGCTCGAAATTCCTGTTTACTGTCATACGGCTCAGCTTATGAAAATTGATGAGCAAACAGGTGTAAAGAGGAAGCTTTCAAAACGAAAAGATCCTGAGCTTTCGCTTGATTTTTACAGAGAAAAAGGTTATCATCCGGCTGCTGTAAGGGAATATCTGCTTACGGTTTTGAACTCTAATTTTGAAGAATGGAGAATTGCAAATCCGGATGCTTCAATCGAGGAATTTCAGTTTACTACTGAAAAGATGAGTACGTCCGGTGCACTTTTTGATATAAACAAGTTGAATGACGTATCAAAGGATGTTCTTCTCAGGATTCCGGCTGCTGAGCTGGCTGAGTTTATGATTAACTGGGCTAAAGAATTTAAGCCTGAGCTTACGTCGCTGATTAATGCGGATAAGGCTTTTCTGGCTGCAATTCTCGATATTGGCAGAAGCGGCGCTAAACCTCGTAAGGATCTCATTTATGCTGAACAGATTTTTGAATTTATAAGCTTTTTCTTTGATGATTATTTCAAATATGAGGATGCTGTTCCTGAGAATGTTCCGGCTGAGGATTATGCCGGTATTATAGCTGCTTATATGGCTACCTATAATCATTCGGATTCTCAGGAGGATTGGTTCTCTAAGGTCAGAGATTTAGGAGCGGAAAAAGGTTATGCTGCAAAACCTAAGGATTTCAAGAAAAATCCGGATCAGTACAAAGGTCATGTAGGTCATGTAAGCACGGTTATCAGAATAGCTCTCACAGGCCGCGCAAATTCGCCTGATATTTGGGAAATCCAGCAGATTCTGGGCGAAGCGAAAGTCAGCGAAAGAATGCAGAATTTTATGAAACAATATTCGTAAATAACGTCTGCGTGTCGTTGCTACGTTTTAAACGACAAATCGTTGGAAAATGCAGATCGTTATGTAAATTATGCACGAAAAACGACCACTTTTGCAAAACCTGTTTTCTTATGTGAAATTTTGTATATAATATGATTTGTCAGAGAAATCTGATGTTAAAGGCAAGACCAAAAACGTAGGGTTCGGTTTTCCAACCCGTGTTTGCAGGGCGGTTATGCCATCATCTTCGATGAAAGGTGGTGGTAGCTATGGATTATACATACATAATGATGTTTATCATCGCTTTAATTGTATTGGTTATATCCACAAAAAAATAACGCCCTCACTTGACCACGTGGACGTTATTCGTTAAAAACACGTTGGCATAACCGTTCGAGGTCTTGCCTTTCTTATCTGCATTATACATTTTTTTCATTTTCTTCGCAAGAAAAAAAATTTGACCGCACGAAACAACCGCAAAGCGTATTCAATATATATCGCCGTATGAACGTGCCTGTATGCCGTTGCGTCCTACCCAAATTCTCGGCGAAGCCGCCGTAGGGAACGGTTCGTAACCGTTCCGGAAAACCTGCATTTTCCAACGATTCACCGCACCGATCGTGCCTGTGTGTCTTTCCTTTAAGAGCGGTTGTGAACCTCAAACGGGGCAAAAACCCCACAGGTCGCGAACCCTTTACGTGCGAAAAGCATAGAATTTTCACATCAAAAGAGGCTTCGCCGCATTTGAATCCGCCGGCAAAGCCCCTCTAAAAACCCAATTCTTATTTAACTTTATATGTTTCCCTCGGCTGATAATGCGTATGCAGCAGCTTGTGCGATAATTTTCCATTAGGCTCACCAAGATATTCCTCATAAAGCATCAGAACTTCTTCATTCTTATGAGCCTTTCTCACAGGCAGCCTCAAATCCTCATCATATAAACCATGCGCCCTGTTCACACGCGGATTTACATTCATCCTCTTCTTAGCCGAAACATAAGGCTGACCGCCACCGTGAACACAGCCACCCGGACAAGCCATTACCTCAATGAAATGAACATCAAGCTCACCGGCCTTAACCGCATCAAGCACCTTCGCAGCATTCGCCGTTCCGTTAGCTACCGCAACCTTAACATCCGTAAACTCACCATTTATCGGCATCCTTACAGAAGCATACTTAACACCTTCAAGACCACGGATTTCCTCATACTCAATCTCATCCAAATCCTTATCCCAAAGTATATCAGCCAAAGTCCTGAGCGCAGCCTCCATAACACCGCCCGTAGTACCGAAAATAACACCGGCACCAGAGCCCTGGCCCATCCAGGCATCAAATTCCTCCTCCGGGAGCATCTCAAATCTGAGTCTTGCCTGCTTAATCATAGAAGCAAGCTCCCTTGTAGTGAGAACATAATCAACATCCCTGACACCATTGACCTCCATCTCAGGTCTCTCACACTCAGCCTTTTTAGCCGTACAAGGCATTATAGATACACTTACTATATTTCTTGGCTGAATATTGAACTTTTTAGCATAATAGCTCTTAACAAGCGCGCCGAACATCTGCTGAGGCGATTTGCAAGTCGACAAATTCGGAATAAATTCAGGATAATTCATTTCACAATATCTGATCCATCCCGGCGAACAACTCGTTATCATCGGAAGCGTTCCGCCATTCAAAACCCTTCCAAGGAACTCCGTTCCCTCTTCCATAACCGTAACATCAGCGCTGAAATCCGTATCAAAAACCCTGTCAAAACCCAGTCTTCTTAATGCAGTTACCATTTTGCCCGTTACCGGAGTGCCGATAGGAAGTCCGAATTCCTCACCCAAACCTACTCTTACTGCCGGCGCAGTCTGAACAACAACAATTTTTTCCGGGTCATCTATTGCATCCCATACTTCCTGCACATGATCCTTTTCCCTGAGCGCAGCCACAGGACAGGCCTGAACACACTGACCGCAATATGTACATTCCGCATCAACAAGACTGAAATCAAAAGCAGGCGTAATCTGAGTTTTAAATCCTCTGTTCGTGAAATCGAGAACACCTATTCCCTGCACCTTTCTGCAAGTGCTTACACATCTGCCACAAAGAATACATTTGCTTGAATCCCTTACAATAGATGGAGATAATTCATCTACACGAACCTCTCTCTTCTCGCCGTCAAATCTTTCCTTCTGAAGACCTAACTCATCGCAGAGTTTCTGAAGCTCACAATTCTGATTTCTTTTGCAAGTGAGACACTCTCTGTTATGATTCGCAAGAAGAAGCTCCACATTCATTTTTACAGCTTTTCTTACCTTTTGAGTATTTGTTCTTACGTTCATGCCCTCCGCAACCTGAAGCACACAGGACGCAGGCAGATTCTTCATAGGTACACCGTTTATGTCAGCTTCTACTACACAAACTCTACAAGCAGCAACCTCGTTTACATCCTTGAGATAACAAAGCGTAGGGATGTCGATGCCAGCTTCTCTTGCTGCCATCAATACAGTGTAGTCCTTCGGAACGCTTAATTCTATACCATTAATGGTTATATTTACTTTTTCCATGACCTTGACCTCCCTTATGATTTATATACCGCATTGAACTTACATACGTTCATGCAAATTCCGCACTTAGTACATAATTCCTGATCGATAACGTGCTGTTGTTTAATCGTACCCGAAATAGCCTGAGCAGGACAGCTTCTGAGACATAAAGTACAGCCTCTGCAATTTTCCCGAATCTGATATTTGATGAGAGGTTTACATACGCCAGCCGGGCATCTTTTTTCAACCGCATGAGCAAGATACTCATCCTCAAAGTGGTTCATCGTTGAAAGTACCGGATTAGGCGCAGTCTGACCAAGACCGCACAGCGAAGTCATCTTGATATTTTGAGCAAGATCTTTGAGAGTTACCAAATCTTCCTCAGTGCCCTTGCCTTCAGTTAATTTATCAAGAATTTCGTGCATTCTCTTTGTGCCCTCACGACACGGAGTGCATTTTCCGCAAGATTCATCAACAGTAAAGTCGAGGAAGAATCTCGCTATATCAACCATACAGTTGTCTTCGTCCATTACAATCATGCCGCCAGAGCCCATCATCGAGCCTATAGCAACGAGATTGTCAAAATCTATAGGAGTATCGAGGTTTTCAGTCGTTATACATCCGCCAGAAGGTCCGCCTGTCTGAACCGCCTTAAATTTCTTTCCGTTTGGACATCCGCCGCCGATTTCATAGATTACCTCTCTGAGAGTAACACCCATAGGCACTTCTACAAGACCGGTATTGTTTACCTTACCGCCCAAAGCAAATACCTTAGTTCCCGGTGATTTAGGCGTACCGAAGCTTCTGAACCAGTTTGCGCCTTTTAAAATAATCTGAGCAACATTTGCCAGAGTTTCAACGTTGTTGATTACCGTCGGTTTGCCCCACAGACCTTTATTAGCAGGAAATGGCGGTTTATTTCTTGACATTCCTCTGAAGCCTTCGATCGACGCAATAAGAGCAGTTTCTTCGCCGCATACAAACGCGCCCGCTCCGAGCCTGATTTCAATATCAAAGTCAAAGCCTGATTCCATAAGATTTTCGCCCAAAAGCCCCATCTCCTTGGCCTGAGCAATCGCAATTTTCAGTCTTTCTACAGCAACAGGATACTCAGCTCTTACATAAATAAAGCCTTTCGTCGCACCAATCGCATAACCCGCAATAGCCATAGCCTCTAAAACC
>CAVIBE010000193.1:0-3719 GCA_963640885.1 Oscillospiraceae bacterium
AATATAGTGTTTTATTGTTTTACATTCATATTTACCTTTTATTCTACGCCCTGTTTTTCTGCATTTTCAGCGAAAAATTTCAAAAAACGATTATAAATATATCATTTTGAGAAACTATAGGATAAATTCGCATTGTTATTCACTCTTATTACGCTTAGGATATATCGGCTCATATCGGTGATGTCAGGGTTGACAAATACCCCTCAGGGGTATAATATGTAAATACCCCTACCGGGTATATATGTGCTGCTAAATAATTTTATTGAAAAGTTATTGATGTTTATTTTTTCACTTTTCACGATAAATTTAGCGGCGGAATGGAGATTTTTATGAGTGAAAATAAAGAATGCTGCTGTTGCGGCAACGAAAAACATACTCTTCGAGGTGAGGAACAAAAGAAAAAGCTCACCAATAGATTGAAAAGAATTGAGGGACAGGTCAGAGGTCTGCAGGCGATGGTTGAGCGCGATGCTTATTGTAATGATATTCTAATTCAGGCTGCGGCAGTAAACGCTGCCATAAACTCGTTTAATAGAGAAATTTTGACAAATCATATACACGAATGTGTAGCGCGTGACATACGAGACGGTAAAGATGAGGTCATTGATGAGCTGATGACTACTCTCTATAAGCTTATGAAATAAAAAGTGAGGTGGTTTTTATGCAGCAATACAATGTCACAGGTATGAGCTGTGCTGCGTGCAGCTCGCGCGTTGAAAAAGCTGTTTCGGCTGTTCCCGGAGTCAGCTCATGCAGCGTAAGCCTTTTAACAAATTCAATGGGAGTGGAAGGAAGCGCAGACAGCGAACAGATAATTGCAGCGGTCAGGAATGCCGGTTACGGTATTTCCGCAAAAAGCGATTCCCCGGGCGCTTCAAATTCAGAATATATCGAAACTTTGTCGCCGGCTTTGGAAACAAAGGCTCTAAAGAAAAGGCTTATAGCCTCCCTAATCTTCCTGGCTGTTTTGATGTATTTTTCAATGGGACATATGATGTGGGGCTGGCCTCTTCCGGGATTTTTTGACAGCAATCACATTGCCATGGGACTGGCTCAGCTTCTCATTTCGGGCATAATAATGGTAATAAATCAAAAATTCTTCATAAACGGGTTCTCGGGTCTTCTTCGTCGTGCTCCAAATATGGACACTCTGGTTGCTCTTGGTTCTACAGCTTCTTTCGTTTGGAGCGTATATGCGCTCTTTGCAATGACCGATGCTCAGCTTCATGGCAATGCTAACGAAGTCATGAGCTATATGAACGAATTTTACTTTGAATCTGCAGCAATGATTCTTACTCTCATAACTGTGGGAAAAATGCTGGAAGCACGTTCTAAAGGTAAAACCACGGATGCCCTTAAAAACCTGATGAAGCTCGCTCCTCAAACGGCTGTTCTCGTTAAAGACGGCGCTGAGGTTACAGTTCCTGTCAGCCAGATTAAAATCGGCGACATTTTTGCGGTTCGCCCCGGTGAAAGCGTTCCGGTTGACGGCGTTATAATCGAAGGCAGCAGCGCGATAAATGAATCTGTTCTTACGGGCGAGAGTATTCCTGTGGATAAGGCTGAGGGCGACAGTGTTTGCGCCGCCACTTTGAATCAATCGGGTTATATCCGCTGCAAAGCCACAAGAATCGGCGAAGATACTACGCTTTCGCAAATCATAAAAATGGTAAGTGATGCGGCGGCTACGAAAGCTCCTGTTGCTAAAACGGCTGACAAGGTTTCGGGCGTATTCGTTCCGATTGTAATAACTATCGCTGTAATAACGGGAATCGTGTGGCTGCTCATCGGCAGTGATTTCAGCTATGCTCTCGCGCGCAGCATTTCTGTTTTGGTAATAAGCTGCCCTTGCGCTCTGGGACTGGCAACTCCTGTTGCAATAATGGTTGGAAACGGTGTTGGTGCTAAAAATGGAATACTTTTTAAAACTGCGATTTCTCTGGAGATGGCAGGCAAAACTAATACTGTAGTATTAGATAAAACCGGAACGATAACTAAAGGTGAGCCTAAGATGACGGACGTTATACCGGCTGATGAGATAAGCGTACAGGAGCTGCTGAGTGTGGCTGTGTCGCTTGAAGCAAAAAGCGAGCATCCTCTTGCTAAAGCTGTGACATCAAAATGCGAAGAGCTTGAACTAAAGCCTTCAGACGTGACTGGTTTTTCGGCGCTTCCCGGTGAAGGGCTTACCGCTGTTCTTGACGGAGCTGAAATCACGGGCGGCAGTGTGGAATTTATAAGCCACAAGTGTTTGCTCTCAGAAACGGTCAGAGCAAGGGCTGCTGCTCTGGCCGGGCAGGGCAAAACTCCTCTTATGTTTGCAAAACAAGGTCGGTTGATGGGGATGATTGCCGTGGCTGATACGATCAAAGATGACAGCGCTTCGGCTATAGCGAAGCTTAAAAAGATGGGTATACGAACTGTAATGCTTACGGGTGACAATGAGCGCACGGCTAAAGCTATCGGCGCTGAGGCTGGTGTTGATGAGGTTATTGCCGGTGTAATGCCGGACGGCAAAGAAAATGTGATACGTCTTCTGCGCCGCAAGGGTCAGGTAATGATGGTCGGTGACGGTATCAACGATGCGCCTGCTCTTACCCGGGCTGATGTCGGTGTTGCTATAGGTGCCGGCACTGATGTTGCTATTGATGCTGCTGATATTGTCCTGATGAAAAGCCGTCTTTCTGATGTGCCTGCCGCAATCAGGCTCAGCCGCGCTTCGCTCAAAAATAGTCACGAAAATCTGTTTTGGGCATTTTTCTACAATGTGATAGGCATACCGCTTGCTGCGGGTTGTTTTGCCGGTCTGGGTCTTACTCTCAATCCGATGGTCGCTGCGGCTGCAATGAGTTTGTCGAGTTTCTGTGTTGTATCCAACGCTCTGAGGCTCAATCTGTGCAAAATATATGACTAAAATTGATTTATTTTTCAAGGAGGAATTTAAAATGATAAAAACTACACTTAAAATTGATGGAATGATGTGCGGAATGTGTGAGGCTCATGTAAATGATGCTATTCGTCAGGCTTTAAAGGTTAAAAAGGTCACTTCGTCTCATGCCAAAGGTGAAACTGTTATAATAAGTGAGGAGCCGCTTGATGAGAACCTTATCAAAGAAACTATTGCGCCAACAGGCTATGTTCTCAATGACATCTACAGCGAGCCTTACAAGAAAAAAGGCCTTTTCTCAAGATAATTACCGAATATAAAAAGTTTTTGCACTATGGTGCATTTGCTTAATTTTCTCGCTGATTTATGCTATACTAATAGCGTAGGAGGTGTAAAAATATGATAGATTCCCATGAACTCAGGCGGCGTGACAGCTATTTGAATAAACTGATTGGCTTTCAGGATACGGAGCCTGTCAAGGTGATCACCGGCATTCGCCGCTGCGGCAAGTCCAGCCTGTTAAAGCTGATGATTCAGCATTTGAAGGATACCGGTATTCAGCCGGAGCAGATCATCGAGATGAATTTTGAATCCTTTGATTTGCGCAGAATGAGCACCGATGATATTTACCGCTATGTAAAAGAGCGCATCGTTTCCGGAAAGCGGATGTATCTTTTCTTTGACGAGCTGCAGCGGATCGAGGCGTGGGAGGACGCGATAAACGCCTTCCGTGTGGATTTTGACTGCGACATCTATGTCACCGGATCGAATGCCTATCTTCTTTCTTCGGAGTATTCCACCTATCTCTCCGGACGGTGCGTGGAAATCAAAA
>CAVIBE010000194.1:0-2972 GCA_963640885.1 Oscillospiraceae bacterium
GTATTTTTATATGACTGAGCTTGAACCGGGTTTTAAGATTTGTGACGAAGCGCAGTCACAGATATTTGCTCAGGAATCCATGAGCGAGCTTATGAAAGAGTATTTTGAAATGGAGAATAACGAGGAATTTCTCAGCTTTGTCAGAAAATATTCAAAGGCTGGCAATGAAAAGGGAATTTCAGACATGATAACCTCGCTTCACAAGTTTATAAAAAGTTTGCCTGACCCGCTGCGCTGGCTCGACGACAGCGTGGAAGCGCTCAAAGACAGCGAGGATGAGCTTGAAAGGAAAACCTATGCTTCGGCTTGTGTGCTCAGAGACTTGACTTTGAGATATGATGAGATTTTTATGGAAAAAAAACTGGCTGTAAACCAGATTGACTTTAATGATATTGAGCATATGGCGTTAAAAATTCTGGAAAATCCTGAGCCTTGCAGCGAGTATAGGGAGAAATTCCGCCATATATTCATAGACGAGTATCAGGATACAAACAGCGTTCAGGTGAGAACAATCTTTTTATGGTTGGCGATGTGAAGCAGAGCATTTACCAGTTTCGTTTGGCTGACCCTCAGATATTTATAGATAAGTATCGAAGTTTTCGCGCCGGAGAAGATAAGCGTGGGATTAAAATCGACCTCAATCGCAATTTCAGAAGCAAACCGCCGATTTTGGAAGCGACCAATCGGCTCATGCGTGAAATAATGACAGATGAAGACTCCGGGATAAGCTATGACGAGGCGGCGATGCTTTATCCCGGGATAGATTATGCGTCTACCGAGGCGGCAAAGTATTCTAATGAGCCGGTGGAGATGAACCTGATTGTTGAATCGGACGTTAAGACCGGATTTGAGGCAGGCGCTGGCGGGTTTGGTGAGCTTAAAAATGCGGAAATTGAAGCGATGCTGATTTGCAATCGCATAAAATCCGTGCTTGGGATGAAGTATTATGATTCAAAAGCGAATTGTCTTAAAACTGTTGATTACAGCGATATAGTCGTTATTATGCGTTCTTACAGGGGCGCGACGGAGGTCTATCAGGAGGTATTCAGACGTGAAGGGATTCCGGTATATATTGAAGGAAACGACGGGTATTTTGAGACTGTTGAAATAGGAATTTTCGTAAATTTGCTGAAGCTGTTGATTAATTTAAGGCAGGATATACCGCTTATCAGCGTGCTTTATTCGGTGATTTTCAAATTTTCGGCGCAAGAGCTTAGCAAGATACGTATAAATGCGCCTAAAGGTCTGTTTGCCGAGGCTTTTTTGCAATATTGTAGTAACGGTGCTGATGAGGAGCTTAAATCCAAGTGTATTGCAGCGCTTGAGCGGATAAATTCATGGAAAGATGAGGCGCATTATATTTCTTTGAAGGATCTTTTGTGGAAGATTGCTCAGGAGAGCGGGTTTTATGATTTTATATGCGGATTGCCGCTTGGCAGTCACCGGGCGAAAAATCTGAAAGCGCTAATAAATAAGGCGGAAAAATATCAGAAAAACACTTCTCAGGCTTTGGTCGGATTTGTGAGATATATTCAGCAGCTGGAGCTTAATTCCGCAGTTATGACTGACGGAAAGCCCGGGGGCGCAAACGAAAGCTTTGTAAGGCTGATGAGCATACATAAGAGCAAGGGTCTGGAATTTCCGGTGGTTATTCTCGCCGGTATGGGCAAGGCTTTTAATCATCGCAAGCCGTCGGGCGAGCTGAGTATGGATAAAAATCTGGGGCTTGGGCTTAGATTCCGCTCTGATAATAACGAATATTATATAAAGACTGAGCGCCAGCTCAGCATAGATGAGGCTGTAAAGGCAAAAGAGATTGCGGAGGAAATGAGAATCTTGTATGTTGGCATGACAAGAGCGAAGGAAAAGCTGATTCTAACGGGCGCGGTCAAGAAGCTGGAAGCGAATGAGATGCCCGGAGCGGATAAGCCGGCGATTGAGTGCAAATCTTTTGTAGAGTGGATTTGCGGCTCGTTGTTTGCTGACGGGTGGAGCAGGGATTGTGCTGTATTTAATTTGTGGCGGAATTTTCCTGAAAGTGAATTTGGCGAAGCTGAAAAATCTGAAGTTTTGCCGGACAACGAAAACGAAGTAGGCGCTGAGGAAGAAGCAAGGAGCGGTTTAAATAAAGGCTTTGAGTATAAATATCTCGAAGCTTCTGAGATTGCGGGAAAATTTACGGTTACGGAGCTTAATCGCATAGTTAACCGTCTTGATGATCCTGAGGATGAAATAAATATTAGTCCTGAGAGTGGGATTTTATTATATGGTGAGAAGGGGCTGCCGCGAGTGCCTGAGCTAAGGTCTGATTTGCCGAAAAAAAGGGAGGCGGAGGCAAAGCTTACTGCCGCTGAGCGGGGTAGCCTGACGCATAAGGTGCTTCAGGAGATTGATTTATCACGGACGGGGAGTGCGGAGGAGATCCGCGCTCAGATTGGTGAGATGATAAGCGACGGTAGCTTCTCTGAGGCTGAAGCGGAAGGGATTCGCGAAGACTGGATTAAAGGGTTCTTTAGCAGTGATTTGGGAAAACGGTTGAAGGCGGCTTCGGTTGTGGAGCGTGAAAAGTCGTTTCTTTTATGGGAACCTTATGATGAGGAAACGGGCAGCATAATTCAGGGAGTTATAGACTGTTTCTTTGAAGAAAACGGAGAAATCGTGTTGATAGATTACAAAACGGATTATATTCCGCTCTCGGAGGCTGATGAGGTTTTGGCTAAAAAGGCGGAAAAATACCGAACTCAGCTTAAAATCTACAAAAAGGCGATAGAAGAATCTCGTGGTAAAAAGGTAAAGGAAGCATATCTTTATTTCTTGAGCGCGAGCAGGGCTGTAGCTGAATTTAACGGTATTATTCAAGAATATATGCCGGCAGAATAATAAAGTTTAAAAGCCCGCTTATTAGTCAAAACAAATACCCGTATATAATAAAAACTGCATAATAAAAACCGGTCAAAGACCGGTTTTTATTA
>CAVIBE010000195.1:0-2235 GCA_963640885.1 Oscillospiraceae bacterium
TCGTTGAATTTTGTAAGAACTTTTATGCATAAATGTGAACTTTCGGAAACGGGGTTTGAAATTTTGTTTTTTGTTTTTTTTTTTTTATTTTTTTGTTTTGTTTTTAGGCATTGTCTGTTAGATATTGTCTAAAAAAGAGGGAGGAAATTAAATGTCAGATCAGGCAACTCAAAATGAAAGCTGGGGAAGTGCCTTTGGGTTTATTGTAACTTCCATCGGCTATGCTGTAGGTGTAGGGGCTATTTGGAAATTCCCTTACATGATAGGAATGAATGGCGGCGGATTATTCTTACTTATCTGCTTCATCTTAATGTTAATCATCGCACTGCCACTGTGCTGGGCTGAGTTAACTCTCGGAAGATATACTCAGAGCTCGTCAATCGTTGGTATGCGACAGTTGACTTCCAAGGGTTCTCCTTGGGTGCTCGTTGGTTGGTTAGGTCTTGCGACCTGTACAATCATGATTTCGTACTACATTACAATCGTTTCAGACGTAATGTTCTACATTTTTAAATTCGCTTCATGCGGATTAAAAGGAATGTCAATGGAAGAAATTTCGGCTTATTATACATCACTTCAGATGAATATGCCGTTTAAGTTTATATCGGTTATCATCTTATACGCATTGACATTTATAGTTATTGCAGGAGGCGTTCAGTCCGGACTTGAAAGAGCTAACAAGATACTTATTCCGGGACTGTTCTTATTCCTCGTAGTGCTCGCTATAAGGGGCTTCATGCTTCCTGGCGGTATCGAAGGCGTAAAATGGCTCTTCACACCTGATTGGTCATTATTCAGCGGAAAGCTCATCATGGCTGCTCTGAATCAGTGCTTCTTCCTTGCCGGCGTAGCAATGGGTTCGATGTTCTCATTCGGAGGATATCTTGACAAAGATAATTCAGACATACCTTTCTCAGGAACTATCATCGTTATGTCAAACCTGGTAGTTGCTATACTTGCAGGTATTGCTATATTTACATCACTGTTTGCATATGACATGGACATCGCTTCAGGCTCAGGTCTTGTATTCCAGACTTTACCATACGTATTCTATGATATGCAGGGTGGCATAATCTGGGGAACACTTTTCTTCCTGCTCCTGTTTGCGGCAGGTTGGTCCTCAGTACTTGGATTATACGAAGGTGTTGCATCTATCGTATCAGCGGCTTTCGCAGTTTCCAGAAAAAAGGCTCTCGTTATCATGACTTTGATAATGTTTGTGCTTACACTTCCGACAATTTTGTCAACAACTGCTTGGGCGAACGTAAGACCTTTAGGTATGGACTTGTTCACATTCATGGACTTCTTCGCAATGCTTATAACTCTGCCTATCGGAGCTATAATAATGTCAATCTACGTTGCGACCAAGTTCTGGGATAAATATATGGAACACGTAAACCACGGTGCAAAGTATTTCAGAATACCGGGCGTATTGAGAGGTTGGTATATGGTAGTATTACCTGTCGTTACAGTTGTTGTAATGGTTATGGGTATCAAATCATACTTTTAATTAGGTGTTAATTTCAATTAACATAGATTACTATTGGTAACCCCCCTTATATATCAATAGTAAGAAAGTTCACAAATGAAGAATAGGGACAGTCTTCAATGGAAAGGACTGTTCCTGTTCTGTTTTTTGGGTCTCATTATGGGTCTCCAAATAGAAAACGACCGTCAAAATAAAGCTTTTGACGGTCATACACGTTATTAATGGATTGACCGCCACAGCAAAGGCGGTAATCCTTCTCTTGTGTCTATTATATGCATACTTTCAGAAAATTTTCAAGTATATTTTGAATGAATTTCATATATGAAACGCACCGCGTTCCGTATAAACGTTAATTTTCCAACGATTCGCCGCATTGCACCGCCTCCGCCCCTTATATAATTCGCGTATCGAATGCCCCTGACCGCCTATTTTTCAACGATTCGCCGTAGGGAACGGTTCGTAACCGTTCCGTGTAAGGTGACCTTGTTGCGGTGCGTAGGAAATGACCTGCGTGTCGTTCCTAACAAATTTTGCTGGCAAATTTTGCTTCAAAAACCTCTTGAAAAAACGGCGGTTCTTTTGTATAATAATTCGACAATAAAAAGCAACGAAGGCTTTTCGCCTCGTTAAAAAAGGGAAAAAAAGAAGCATTTTTTTGCAGAAAGGGGATTGACAATATGAGATTTTGCCCCACAATTATACATACATACATACATACATACATACATACATACATACATACATAC
>CAVIBE010000196.1:0-1294 GCA_963640885.1 Oscillospiraceae bacterium
CTTCCGTAAAAATTCATAAAGATTGTTTCATATATTGTTCACAAAGTCAAGCCAATTATTTGTTGCATTGGCCGATAATTAATATTATTATATACGTAATTCGAAGCAAAATATAAAGCAAAGAATATTTTTGTAAAGGAGGGTCTTAAAATGGAAGTAAAAGATGCAATAATTGCCGCAATGAAAGAAGCAGGCAAACCTATAAGCGCAGGCGAAGTAGAAAAAATGACAGGCATTGACAGAAAAGAAATAGATAAAGCTTTTAAAGAACTCAAAAAAGAAGAAAAAATCGTTTCTCCGGTAAGATGCAAGTGGCAGCCTGCCGAATAGCAAATGCTCCCTGAACCAGGGTAAGGCATTGAATAAAAAATTTCCAACATTCAAAAAACCGCAACAGGTAAACGAGTTGCGGTTTTTTAGTTAAGGTTTGTGATTAACTTTCGTTTCTGATAAATACGCATTTTTAAATGATTTAGCGCCTGTAACGTACGCGCGCTGCCTTAAAGATATCGGAAAACTCCCTTTACAAGTCCGAGAATCGTGGCATCTTTGACTATTATCGGAGCAAAGGTGGGATTTTCCGGCTGAAGACGGATATGGTCTTTTTCTTTGTAGAAAGTTTTTACAGTAGCTTCGCCTTCAAGCTCATTTACCATAGCAACTACAATTTCTCCATTTCGGGCAATATTCTGTTGTCTGACAAGAATATAGTCACCGTCCAAAATTCCTGCTTCAATCATGCTGTCGCCCTTGACTTTAAGCATAAAGTGGTCGCCGCCGCCGATAAATCTCGAAGGTATTGGAAAAGAATCCTCGATATTTTGTTGCGCGAGAATAGGCATTCCGGCAGCGACTTTTCCGACAACCGGGATGTCGATTACATCGTCTCTTTTTTCGAGGGTTTCTTCTGAAACGGAGGATTCGTCTGAAACCGGTTCGTGATCAAGTATTTCTATGGCACGCCTTTTTGAAGGGTCTTTGCGGATATATCCTTTTCTTTCGAGATTTTCTATGTTTTTATGGGCTGTAGAGGTGGATTTTATGCCTAATGACTGGCAAAGCTCTCTTACTGTTGGAGGATATCCTTTTAATTTGGTTTGAATTTTCATATATTCAAGGATTTTCTGCTCTCTTTCAGTTAACGAATTTGTATTATTCATGTTTTACCTCGTTTCTTTAGTCCTTCAGACATACAATTTATATAAAAAACAAATGCTCGTTTTGATGAACGTTTTGATATCTGTAATTTTATCACACCTTTGGCAAAAAGTAAACATATGTTCTGTTTCAAATC
>CAVIBE010000196.1:1304-2060 GCA_963640885.1 Oscillospiraceae bacterium
TGCGTAAAAATCCGCTTAAACTCATAAATTTCTTTACAATCCGTGTAAAAATGATATAATAATATGACATGGATTTTCTAATGTTTAGGAGGAAATAGATTAATGAAGGCAACACTTATTGGAAAAGAAAATAATGTGGTAGAATTCGAAATGCTTTTCGCAAAGGAAGAGCTTGAAAATCAGATTAATAAGGTTTATCTTGCAGAAAGATCAAAATATGTGGTAGATGGTTTCAGAAAAGGTAAAGCTCCGAGAAAGGTTCTTGAAGCAAGATACGGAAAAGGAATTTTTCTTGAAGATGCAGTAAACGAAATGATAGCAGATTCATATCCTGACGCTGTAGGACAGATTCTCATCAGACCGGTAGCAAGACCTCATGTTGAGATTAAAGAGTATAATGAAGGCGACGATCTTACAGTTACAATCAAAGTTACAGTAAGACCGGAATTTACACCGGGTCAGTACAAAGGCCTTGAAATCGAAAAGATAGTTCCTGAAGTTAAGGACGAAGAAATCGCTGAGGAACTCGAAAAATTACAGAAGAGAAACTCAAGAATCATTGAAGTTGAAAGAGCTGCTGCATTAGGCGATACAGTTAATATTGACTATATGGGATTTGTTGGCGACGAACAGTTTGCAGGCGGAACAGCTACAGAACAGGATCTCGAACTCGGCTCAAATATGTTTATTCCGGGATTTGAAGATCAGCTCGTTGGAGCTAAGAGCGGAGACGATGTTGAAGTTAAGGTTACTTTC
>CAVIBE010000196.1:2070-4130 GCA_963640885.1 Oscillospiraceae bacterium
GAATACCATGCTGAAGATTTAGCAGGAAAAGAAGCTGTATTCAAGGTAAAGGTTCATACTGTAAAGGAAACAGAAAAACCTGAGCTTGACGACGAATTTGCAAAAGATGTAAGCGAATTTGATACACTTGATGAATTAAAAGCTGATCTCAAGGGCAAACTCATGAAGGACGCTGAAAATAAAGCTGAATTTGATATGAAGAACGCTTTGATTGATATGGTTTATGACAATACGGAACTTGAAGTTCCTGAAGACATGGTTGACAGCCAGACTGAAGAAATGCTGGATGAGATTTCAATGCAGCTTCAGTATCAGGGAATTAAACTTGAGGATTATCTCACATACATGGGCAAAACCATGGATGATTACAAGAAAGAAATCAGACCTGATGCTTACAAGAAGATGAAGTCAAGACTTATCGTTGACGAAATTGCGAAAATTGAAAATCTCGATGCGACAGAAGAAGAAGTCGAGACAGAAATCAAGGGAATTTCCGAACACTACGGAATACCTTTTGAACAGCTTAGAGACCAGTTTGATGCAGACAACGTTGAAATCATAAAACAGGATATCAGAAACAGAAAGGCTATACAGCTCCTGTTAGATTCAGCAGTTATGAAATAAAATAAATACCAGGTGTTCCGGAAAATTGATTTTCCGGAACATTTTAAAGGAATCAGGGAGGTGGGATTATGCCATTAGTACCAATGGTAGTTGAACAGACAGCTGCAGGTGAACGTTCTTTCGACATTTATTCGAGGCTGTTAAAGGACAGAATAATATTTCTCGGAGACGAAATTGACGATCATACAGCAAGTCTTATTGTAGCTCAGCTCTTATTTCTGGAATCTGAAGATCCGGATAAGGATATCAGCTTGTATATCAACAGCCCGGGAGGCTCGGTTACGGCAGGAATGGCAATTTATGACACTATGCAATATATAAAATGCGATGTTTCTACTATTTGTATAGGCATGGCTGCGAGCATGGGTGCGTTTCTGCTTTCATCGGGAGCAAAAGGCAAGAGATATGCGCTTCCTAATGCGGAAATAATGATTCACCAGCCTTTAGGCGGAGTCAGAGGTCAGGCGGAGGATATCAGAATCCATACGGAAAGACTTCTCAAAATAAGGGAAACACTTAACAGAATTATCAGTGAGAATACCGGACAGACTATTAAACAGGTTGCAAAAGATACAGATAGGGACAATTTTATGACACCTGAAGAAGCCCTTAAATACGGAATCGTTGATAAGGTAGTAAAATCAAGAAAGTAAGAGAGTTGAAATTTTTATATGGCTAAATTTACTGACGAAAACATGGTTAGGTGCTCGTTTTGCGGCAGACCAAAGATCAGCGTAGGCAGAATAGTAGCAGGCCCCGGAGTTTTTATTTGCGAGGAATGTATTGATCTGTGCCTTGATATTTTGGAAGAGCAGGAGGAATCAGAATATATCAAAACTCATCCAAAAGAAGAGATTAAGGTTCCTACGCCTAAAGAAATTACGGAAATTCTTGACCAGTATGTAATTGGTCAAAAAGAAGCTAAAAAGGCTTTAGCTGTTGCCGTGTACAATCATTACAAGAGAGTACAGTCGAGGCTGGATGCTGACGGCGTTGAAATTCAGAAGAGCAACGTCATTATGATAGGACCGACAGGTTCGGGCAAAACGCTTCTTGCGCAGACTTTAGCAAAGGTGCTGAACGTTCCTTTTGCAATAGCGGACGCTACGGCTCTGACAGAGGCAGGTTACGTAGGCGAGGATGTTGAAAATATCTTGCTTAAACTGCTTCAGGCAGCCGACTTTGATATTGGGCGCGCGCAAAGAGGCATAATTTATGTTGATGAAATAGACAAGATTGCCAGAAAATCCGACAATCCGTCCATTACCCGCGATGTAAGCGGTGAAGGAGTTCAGCAGGCGCTTCTTAAAATTCTTGAGGGAACTGTTGCTAATGTTCCTCCTCAGGGAGGAAGAAAACATCCGCATCAGGATTTTATTCAGCTTGATACCAGTGAAATCCTGTTCATATGCGGCGGCGCGTTTGCGGGGCTTGAC
>CAVIBE010000196.1:4140-5342 GCA_963640885.1 Oscillospiraceae bacterium
CTTTTGAGCAAGGTTGAGTCTCAAGATTTGCTAAAATATGGTCTGATTCCCGAATTTATCGGAAGATTGCCTGTTACGGTAGTTTTAGAGCAACTCGATCAGGAGGCTCTTGAAAACATTCTGACTGAGCCAAAGAATGCGCTGGTTAAACAGTATCAAAAACTGTTCCGGATGGACAATGTGGAGCTCGGATTTGAAGAAGAAGCGATTTCGCGCATTGCCGAAAAAGCTTTAGAAAAGAAATCGGGAGCAAGAGGACTTAGAGGAATAATCGAAGGCATAATGTTAGATGTTATGTATGAGCTGCCGACACTTAACGATGTTGAAAAATGTATCATTACTAAAGAAATGGTAGATGATAAGAATGCCAAACCGATTTTGATAAAAAAGGCGGGCGGAGAGCTCGAACCTGATGAATCGGAATCGCAAAAAGGCAAATCGGCTTAACCGTTTTTGAAAATTCGGTTTGCGTTATATGAAGTTAGGGGTATCTCGGATGAATTTTCTGAGACGCCCTTTTGCAATTAAAGGGATTGGTGTATGATGACAGAATCTAAGAATAATAATTTTAGAGAATTGCCTGTTATACCTCTCAGAGGAATTTCAGTTTTTCCAAAGAATTTAATCCCCTTTGACGTAGGAAGGGAAAAATCAATAAAAGCTCTTGAGGAAGGTATGATGGTAGGTCAGAATATCTTCCTGGCGGTTCAGAAAGATCCGGAAGTGGAACTGCCGACCAAGGATGATTATTATCGCGTGGGAACTGTGGCGGAAATAAAACAGATGCTGAAGATGCCGGGCGAGGTAGTAAGAGTTTTGGTAGAAGGCGTTTGCAGAGCTGAAATAAAGGAAATAATTCAGGAGAGCCCGTTTATCAAATGTAAGGTTGAGCAACATCCTGATGTTGATGACGAAACAGGAAAAGTGAATCTGGAAGCATTGTCAAGAACGCTTCTGGAGGCTTTTGATGAATATATTTCTATGGATGGTGCGGCATCGTCTCAGTTGCTTGCGTCTATCGACGCATTAGGCAACCCGGCAGTTATGGCTGATACGATAGTTTCGCACTTAAATATTAAAACTGAGGATAAACAGTCGGTTCTCGAAACTTTTGATGCGCGTGAGCGTGTTGAAAAAGCAATTGAAATTTTAAATGATGAAATTGAAATTGTGAGACTGGAAAATGATATAAACAGGAAGGT
>CAVIBE010000196.1:5442-6859 GCA_963640885.1 Oscillospiraceae bacterium
AACAAAAACCAGAGAGATTATTATCTCAAGGAACAGATGAAAGCGATTCAGGAGGAACTGGGTCAGGACGAAAATGTCGATAGTGTCGTTGACGAGTATAAAGAAAAACTCGCTGAGCTGAAACTTCCTAAGAAAATTCACGAAAAATTAGAAAAAGAAATCAGGCGATTGTACGCTGTGCAGGCGATCTCTGCAGAAGGCGCAGTGATCAGGACTTATCTTGACTGGATAGTGTCGCTGCCGTGGAATAAAACGACGAAAGATTCGCTCGATTTGAACAAAGCAGAGACTATACTTAACGATGACCATTACGGTCTGGAAAAAGTAAAGGAGAGAATCCTTGAGTATCTGGCGGTTAGACAGCTTTCTAAGGAAGCCAAAGGCTCGGTTATCTGCCTTGTGGGGCCTCCGGGAGTGGGCAAAACCTCGATTGCAAAATCTCTGGCGAGAGCTATGAACCGAAAGTTTGTGAGAATGTCTCTTGGCGGAGTGAGAGATGAGGCGGAAATAAGAGGCCATAGAAGAACCTATATAGGCTCTATGCCAGGCAGGGTTATATCTTTAATCAGAGATGCGGAATCTTCGAATCCTGTATTTTTGTTTGATGAGATAGACAAAGTGGGTGCTGATTATAAAGGCGACCCGTCGGCAGCTCTCCTGGAAGTGCTCGATCCGGAACAGAACAAAGCATTTTCGGATAATTTCCTCGAAGTGCCATTTGATTTGTCAAAAGTAATGTTTATTACAACCGCGAATACGACGGATACTATTCCTGCGCCGCTTCTTGACAGGATGGAAGTCATTGAGATTTCCGGATATACTGAGGAGGAAAAATTAAATATTGCAAGAAAGTATCTTGTGCCTAAGAAAGTAAAGGAAAGCGGACTTAAAGAAGGACAGATAAGTTTTTCTGACGAAGCAATAAGAGATATAATCAATTATTATACCAGAGAGTCCGGAGTGCGAAATCTCGAAAGACAGATTGCCAATATATGCAGAAAATCGGTTAAAAAAATTGTCCAGAAAACTTGCGAAAGCACGGAAATTACAGCCGAAAACCTTACGGATTATTTAGGAAGACATAAGTTCTTTTATGAGAAAATCGAGGATAAACCGGAAATCGGAATGGTTACCGGGCTCGCGTGGACAGTCGTTGGCGGCGAAACGCTTTCTATTGAAACAACCGTTATGGACGGAAGCGGAAAACTCGTGCTTACCGGAAATCTTGGAGATGTTATGCAGGAATCTGCGAAAGCCGGAATAAGCTATATCAGAAGCATTTCCGATTCTCTTAATATCGACAAGACGTTTTATAAGGACAAGGATATTCATATTCATATTCCAGAGGGTGCTATTCCTAAGGACGGACCGTCTGCCGGAATTACGATGTGTACTTCTGTTGTATCGGCACTTACTC
>CAVIBE010000197.1:0-10309 GCA_963640885.1 Oscillospiraceae bacterium
GTTTAGTATGCCGATAAATTCCGGAGAAATCGTCTGAAAAGCGTCTTCAAACTCTTCGGCTGTTACTTCTAAATTTTCCAAATCAGCGCCGTCAAATTTTTTGCTGTATTTTTTGAGCGCTGCGTCTTTATTTGTTTTTACGTCCTCGATTATAGAAGCGACAACTTCTTCAACATTTACAGGTGCTTCAGCTCTTGTAAATATTTCAGAATTAGCCACCTCGCCGTATTTATATATTTTTATCATTTTTTGCCTCCACCTGAGCCGCTAAAGCAGCTTTAATTCGCTCGATTGCTGAGGTTTTGAATTTAAAAGCGGATTTATTTGCTATAAGTCTCGCACTAATGCCAACAATAGTTTCAAAAGGCACGAGATTGTTCGCTTTTAAGGTGTTCCCACTCTCTACTATATCCACGATAACATCGGAAAGATCCAGAATCGGCGCAAGCTCAATCGAACCGTTCAGCTTTATTATATCAATATCCCGGCATTTTTTGCTGTAGTAATCTTTTGCTATATTCGGGAATTTTGTGGCAACGCGAAGCGTCTTATCTGTATTATCTCTGAAATCTGTCTTAGACGCAACTGCCATTTTGCATATTCCGAGCTTTAAATCCAAAAGCTCATATACATCTGGCGTGTATTCGAGAAGGATGTCTTTGCCGGCAACTCCGATGTCGGCAGCACCGCGCTCAACGTAAATTGGAACGTCGGAGGGTTTCGCCCAGAAATAGCGAATCCCGAGCTCCTCGTTTTCAAAGATGAGATTTCGATTAACTTCTTTGATGGAAGGACATTCAAAGCCTGCTTTTTCAAACATATCATATACACTTTCGCCAAGTCTTCCTTTTGGAAGCGCGATATTAATCATTGTTTTCAAGAATTTCAAACCCCCTGTCCTTAAATTTCAAAAGCTGTCTGTATTTTATGTTGTCGGGAACGCTTTTTTCCGCCAAAACGGAAGTGCCGTTATCGGTGAGCATTTTTATGGCTTTTGTCATTGCTGCCGGGTCGGCGTCGCTGTCGTAGAGAATTATCGTATCTACGTCGTATTTTTTCTCCGGGGATTCCAATCTTTCGAGCAGATCGAGATAAACTGCAAATCCTATTGCGCCCGAAATTTTGCCCATTTTGTGCATGAGATTATCGTACCGGCCGCCGGAAAGAACGCCTGTAGGAATCCCTTTTATATAGCCCTTGAAAACGACTCCGCTGTAATAATTCATGTCATTTATTATGGAAAAATCTATGTTGACTTTGTCGTCCAGTCCCTCTGCCTGAAGAACGGCGGCTATGCTTTTAAGCTCTGATACTGCGCCCTGGGATTTATCGCCTGTGCAAAGTGGCGAAAGCTTTTCGCAGACTTCGCTGATATTGCCATAAATCTGTATTAGTGATGAGATTTTTTGCAGCATTTCGCCGGGTATGCTGTATTTGGCACAGAGGCTTTCGATGTCGTGCAGGTTTTTCTCGCCGATATAGTGAACTATGAGTTTTTTTGCTTCTTCGCTGATTGAATATTCGTCTAAAACTGCGCAAACAAGGCCCATATGTGAAATGTCGAGCACATAATCTGAGCTTATCGCTTTAAGGCTTTTTGCAGCCAAAAGCACTACTTCACAGATGTTGTAAATATCAATGTCTCCTATACATTCAAGGCCTGTTTGCATGATTTCTTTGAAGGAGTGGGTGCTGCCGGAAATTCGGTAAACGCTCTCGTTATAGTATACTCTCTGGACTGTATCGGGATAGTCCTGGGAATTTTTTATTATGGAAAGGGTGACATCTGGTTTAAGCGCCAGCAGTTTTCCGCTGGTATCGTTAAAAGTTATGATGCTGTCGGAAACAAGAAAGTCTTTGTTTCTGACATAAAGGTCATATTCTTCAAATTTGCTCATTTTGTATTGGGAATAGCCATATTTCTGATAAAGGCATCGAAGCTGGAATACGGCATTTTCTCCTCTTTTCAACACTTTTTCGTTTAATAACATTTATATTTAACCTCTCTTATGACATATGAAATCCTATTGACTTTATTACTTTACTCCACTAAAGCGATAAAGTCAATAGGATTAGGGAAAATTTTCGTTTTTTTTGGTCGCGATGCGGCGGAGGGTTTGCTGTAGAAAACGGTTCGCAATCCGTTTTATGAACAATTCCAATAATCCGTATTGCCGCCGCATAGAGTCGCCTTTATTTGTTTAACACGGTAGATAAAACAACGCTTAAAATTATCAACACCGAACCGATAATCCCAAAAACACCAAACGCCTCATGCAGGAAAAGCCAGCCGAGAAAAGCCGCAACAGCAGGGCTGAACGCGCAGAATAAGCCGGATCTTTCCGCAGTAGTGCCTTTTTGTGCCAGAGGCTGAAGAGCAAAACCGAAGCAGCTGCATACAACAGCAAGAATAAGTATACATGACCATTCTGTGCCGGTTGAAGGAAGTGCCGGAGTTTCAAAGATTATACCTGCGATTCCGCTGAGCAAAGCCATCGTGCCGAGCTGTATAACCCCGACCAGAATCGGTTCTTCTGTTTTTGCGCAATAATCTGTTACGAGGATGGCTGCGGAGTAGAGAACAGCTGACAGCATACCTAACAGGATTCCCAAGCCGGGCGTGATTGACTGGCCGCCGTTTACGATCAGAGCTACGCCTGCCATTGCTATGACTGCGCAAATGATAGCTGAGATGTTTGGTTTTTTCCTATAAACGGCAGCAGCCATAAACGGGACGAATATAATTGCCGTATTTTCCAAAAGTGCCACGGTTGAAGAGGGTGACAGCGTAAGCGCATAGGTTTCGGCTGTCATAACGGCAAAAAAGGAGAGCCCGACGGCTCCGCCTGCTAAAAGTGTTTTGCGGGTTATAAGGGACAGCCGCTGTCTGAATATGATAAGCAATAATACAAAGGCTATTGTAAACCTGAAAAAGAGCAGCATAAAGGGTGAGAGTGTGTTCAGGCAGGTTTTTGAAAAAATAAACGAGGTGCTTCTGGCTATTATAATAAAAAGTAAAAGTATTTCTGATCGATTAAGTGTCTTCATTGATGATGTCTCCTGTCAATTTTTTCGTATGCAATGACCTATGTTGTCGTTCCGTTTTTTCATAAGTGATCTGCGTCTGTTTGATCAATTTTTGAGAGCGACAATTTCAGCGGATTGTTTAATATGTATTCTGCTTTTTCAAGGTAATCTTTTTCATCTCGGATTATATGTTCATAATAAGATTTTTGCCATAAACCACCCATAGGAAAAGGTTCATACCCATTCTGTTTCAATAATTCATTTATTCTTTTTGATGAAAATGTTTTAAATTGGCGAACTATTTCTGGAATACCAGGATGATAATTCGCCGAATTCGGAACGGTCGCGGACCGTTCCCTACGACAATATTGGTCGTAAATTTCGATGATTCCATGTAGATGGTCAGGCATTATTGCGTACTGGTGCAATTCTATATTATTATGATTTTTCAAATCATTCCATGTAAAATCCACAATTTTCCCAAACTCATTTAATTTTATTTCTTCGTTATCTATAATTCCAAATAAATTTTTGCGATTATGTGTACAAACGGTTATAAAATAATATCCGTTTTGAGAATAATCATAATTTTTTAAACGATTTCGTTTTCTTTTTGTTAACATGTCGTTCATTTCATCCCATCCCTTTTCATAGAGAACGCCCCTTTTGACCGCATCGTGTAAATGTGCATTTTCTAACGATTCGTCGTAGGGAACGGTTCGTAACCGTTCCGTGAACAATTCCAATAATCCATATTGCCACCGCGTCGTTTTGGCTATGCAATTATTTGTCTGTTGGATGAAGAAGGCCGATATCCTTTCGATATTGAACGCCTTTAAAATGAATCTTTTCAGCCAGCCTGTAAGCCTTTTCCCTTGCTTCCTCATGCGTTTTGCCGGTAGCAGACGCACCCAAAACCCTGCCGCCGGAAGTCACAACCTTATCCCCGTCAAACTTTGTGCCCGCATGAAAGATAACCAGATCCTTCGCATTATCAGCCGCATCAAGCCCCGTAATCTCACGACCCTTAGGATAACTGCCCGGATAACCCTCCGAAGCCAGAACAATCGTTACAGCACGCTCATCCTTCCACTTGATATCCTGTTCCGACAGCCTGTTATTTACAACAGCATCCATTATCTTATATAAATCCGTGTCAAGCCTCATCAGCACAGACTGAGTTTCCGGATCGCCAAAACGATTGTTAAATTCAATAACCTTAGGCCCATCCGGCGTTATCATAAGACCGACAAACAATACACCCTTAAAATCAAGACCATCCTCCTGAAAACCCGCAAGCGTAGGCAAAAGAATCTGCTCAGTTATCTGATCCTCAAGCTCCGGCGTAAAAATAAGGCTAGGCGAATACGAACCCATACCACCGGTGTTAGGACCCTTATCATTATCAAAAATTCTCTTGTAATCCTGAGCCGATTCCATAGGATAGATGGTATCTTCATCGACAAAGCAAAGCATAGAAGCCTCAATCCCCTTGAGACATTCCTCAACAACGACGAGATCCCCCGCAGAACCGAAAATCTTATCCCCCATCATGTCATCAATCGCCTTTTGAGCTTCCTTCGCATTTTGCGCAAGCACAACTCCTTTGCCGGCAGCAAGACCGTCAGCCTTGATAACCATCGGATAGCCGTAAATCCCAATATTTTTCTCTATTTCCTCTTTTGACGTATATTCACTGTATTTTGCTGTCGGAATATTGTGCCTTGCAAGAAACGCCTTTGTAAACGACTTGCTCGCTTCAAGCTGAGCACACTTCTTGTTAGGACCGAAAGCCTTAACGCCAACAGCCTCTAAAGCGTCCACAATTCCCATAGAAAGCGGAACCTCAGGACCGATAACAGCCAGATCAATCTGTTTGTCTTTGGCAAAAGCGCAAATTCCGTCTATATCCTCAGCCGAAATATTCACACATTCAGCTACATTTGTAATACCGGCATTTCCCGGCGCACAATACAGCTTTTCAATTTCAGGACTTTGAGCCAGCTTCCAGCATATTGCGTGCTCTCTGCCGCCGCCGCCCACAACTAAAACTTTTTTCATATGATTACCCTCACTAATGCTTGAAATGACGCATTCCTGTAAATACCATCGCAATACCGAGCTCGTTGCACTTCTTTATAGATTCCTCGTCACGGATAGAGCCGCCCGGCTGTATAATCGCCGACACACCAGCCTCAGCAGCCATTGTAACACAGTCATCAAACGGGAAGAACGCGTCCGAAGCGAGAACCGTACCCTTTGTGTCCTCACAAGCCTGTCTGATAGCAATCTCAAGAGCGCCAACTCTGTTTACCTGTCCCGGACCCATGCCGATAGTCTTGCCATTTCTCACAAGAACAATGCCGTTAGACTTTATGTGTTTTACAGCCTTCATACCGAAAACCATATCCTTCATTTCTTCATCTGTAGGAGCTTTTTCGGTAACAACCTTGAGCTCGTCTTTGTTGAAAATCAAATTGTCCTTTTCCTGAACCAATAGCCCGCCGCAAACCTTCTTAAAGTCAAGCCCGCCGTCTTCCTTATCACAGATAGCCGCAAGCTCCATAAGCCTGATATTCTTTTTCTGAGCGAGAATATCAAAAGCTTCTTTCGTAAAGCTCGGAGCGATTACAATTTCAAGGAAAATCTTGCTGATTTCAGCAGCAACATCAGCCGTAATCTCGCGGTTTGCAGCAACAATTCCGCCAAAGATAGAAACCGGGTCAGCCTCATAAGCCTTAATATATGCATCAAAAAGATTGTCGGCAGTTCCGATTCCACACGGATTTGCGTGTTTTACAGCCACAATTGCAGGCTCGTCAAACTCTCTGAGAGTTTCAACCGCCGCATTTGTATCATTTATATTATTGAAAGAAAGTTCCTTGCCGTGAAGCTGCTTTGCATTTACCAGATCGCCTGCGGCAGGCTTGATTTCCTTGTAATAATAAGCCTTCTGGTGAGGATTTTCTCCATATCTTAAATCCTGAGCCTTTTCAAAAGTCAGAGTAAGGTTGTCAGGCAGGTCATATCCGGCTTGTTTTCTGAGATAATCCGAAATCATAGCGTCATAAGCGGCAGTATGCTGGAAAACTTTCAGTGCCAGCCTGTATTTTGTCTCATAAGACACGCTGCGGTTTTCTTTAAGCTCGGCAATAACCGCATCATAATCCGCAGGGTCACAGACAACAACCACATCCTTGTGATTTTTAGCCGCAGAGCGCAGCATTGTAGGCCCGCCTATATCTATATTTTCAATAGCTTCCGCCATAGTAACGTCAGGTTTCAGTATAGTCTGTTTAAACGGATAGAGATTAATCGCCACGATGTCTATCGGCTCGATTCCAAGCTCTTTTATCTGAGCCATGTGCTCAGGCTTTTCGCGCATTGCGAGAATCCCGCCGTGAACAGCAGGATGGAGAGTCTTAACTCTGCCATCAAGACAT
The DNA here is from genome assembly GCA_963640885.1 of Oscillospiraceae bacterium. Lineage (GTDB taxonomy): Bacteria > Bacillota > Clostridia > Peptostreptococcales > Anaerovoracaceae > UBA1739. The sequence goes on from CAVIBE010000197.1 coordinate 6,471, forward strand.
TCCGGAAAACCGGTCACATCTGAAATACCCGTAACATTTATGCCGCTTTCAGCAAGTTTTGAAGCAGTACCGCCTGTTGAAATAACTGCACAGCCTAAAGCTTCGAGCTGTTTGGCAAATTCCACAACGCTGGTTTTATCGGAAACACTGATTAATGCACGCATTAGATTTTCTCCTTTCTGATTGAGGTGATGGTTGATATTTAGTGACTTATTTGCCGATGCAATGCGCCGCTACAGCGCACAGCACCGCACGGGTCTGTTCGCAGCCTATTCTCGGCCGTCCCAGCAATAAGTACAGAGTTTGCATTTGTCTATCTGAACCGAATCCAGCAGATTATCAAGAGTTTGATATTTCAGCGAATCAAAGCCGGAAACTTCCTTTATTCTCTCGACCATTGCCGCATATTTTGGCGTAGAACAATCCGTATATTCTCTAAGAATTTCCGCAGTTACATCCTCAGTTCCTTCAAGCTCAGCAATAACCTTTCTCGAAATCAGCTCCATCTCTGAAACCGAACGCGAGAAATTAAGATACTTACAGCCGAACATCACAGGAGGGCAGGCGGAACGAATGTGAATCTTTTCAGCTCCGTTTTCATATAAATAAGAGAGTGTTTCTCTGAGCTGAGTACCTCTGACAATCGAATCGTCAACGAGAACAAATTTTTTGCCCTCTATAATTTCATGGTCAGGAATGAGCTTCATTCGTGCAATGAGATTTCTCGCTTTCTGATTTGAAGGCATGAAGCTTCTCGGCCACGTAGGCGTATATTTGATAAGCGGGCGCGCATACGGTATATGGGAACGCTGCGAATAACCCAGAGCGTGAGCAACTCCGCTGTCAGGCACACCGGCAACAAAATCCACATCCGCAATCTCAGGGTCATCCTTATCCATTTCAGCTAAGTGAGCGCCGTTTCTGTAACGCATATTTTCAACATTTTTGCCCTCGTATATTGCTGTGGCATAACCGAAGTAGGTCCACAGGAAGGTACATACTCTGACATCCTTATCGTTGGCAGGCGCAACCGTTTCCACGCTGTCAGCCGTAATTCTCACAATTTCGCCCGGCTCGATTTCACGATAATACTCATAGCCTAAGTTTATAAACGAAAACGACTCGGAAGCAACGCAGTAAGCGTCATCTTTTTTGCCGATAATAAGCGGCGTTCTGCCGTGAAAATCCCTCGCAGCATATAGCGCATCCTCGGTGAGGAGCAGAAGCGTAAGAGAACCTTCTATTTTTTTCTGAGCATAACGAATACCTTTTGTAATGTTTATGCCCGTTGATATAAGCGCAGCAACAAGCTCGGTGTTGTTGATTTCACCACCGCTCATTGACATAAACTGATTGTTTCCGCTGAGGATAAGATCCTCAACAATAGAATCCTTGTTTTTAATTATACCGACTGTTCCAAGCGAGTAATGACCGAGTTTGCTGTATACAGTCAAAGGCTGAGGCTCAGTGTCGCTGATAGAGCCTATACCTATATTGCCCTTCATTTCGTCCATTTCCTTTTGAAATTTGGTTCTGAAAGGCGCACCTTCAATGCTGTGAATGCTTCTGTCAAAGCCGTGATTGCCATGAACGCACATTCCGCCGGCCTTCGTTCCGAGATGTGAATGATAATCCACACCGAAAAACAAATCCATTACACAGTCGCTTTTAGAAGCAACTCCGAATAATCCACCCATTTTTCTCTCCTTATCTACTCTTTACACTCTTTAAAGCTGATTTTCAGCAAATTTCTTTATCGTTTCAGTCAGGATTTTATGCTCCACGACAAGCACTCTTGCGGCCAGATCGTCCGCTGTGTCCGTAGGAAGCACAGGAACCTCTTCCTGAATTATTATATCTCCGGTATCAATACCCTCGTCTACAAAATGAACTGTAGCTCCGCTTACCTTTTCGCCGCCGGCAATAACAGCTTCATGAACATGCTTGCCATAAAAGCCTTTTCCGCAATATTTCGGAATCAGCGAAGGATGGATATTTATGATTTTTCTTCTGTAAGCCTGCACTATTCTTTCGTCAATCACGTTCATATATCCGGCAAGGACAACTAAATCCGTATCCTTTTCTTTGAGAAGCTGCATAATCCGCTCCGCTTTTGCGCCAGGATCCGGAAAATCCTTGTTAGTTACAACGTATCCGGGAATACCGTGCTTTTTGGCTCTTTCAAGCGCAAAGGCAGAGCTGCTGCTTGAAATTACCTGCACAATTTTGGCCTCAGGTATAAATCCGGACTCAACCGCATCTATTATTGCCTGAAAATTTGTCCCGCCGCCGGAAACCATAACCGAAATTTTTAACATAGGGAAACACCGTCCCCTTTGATAATTTCGCCGATTACCTGCGGATTTTCGCCTGCACAGCTCAGAAGCTCAATCGCTCTGTCTTTTTGAGCAGCGTCTACGATAAACATCATGCCGATACCCATATTAAATGTAGAAAACATTTCAGTTTTGTCTATGCCCGCGCATTTTGCAATATAGTCGAATACTTTTGGAACTTCCCAGCTGCCCGTGTTTATTTTTACACCGAGACCGTCTGGAATGATTCGCGGAATGTTTTCAAAAAATCCGCCGCCGGTAATGTGAATTATACCGTTAGCTGTTATTTCAGCCGCCAAAGCTTTGCATGCAGCCGTATAGATTCTTGTTGGTCTGAGAAGCGCTTCGCCGAGAGTTTCGCCAAGCTCGTCCACATAATCAGTGACCTTCATTCCCATCTTTTCAAGAAAAACTTTTCTGACAAGCGAGTAACCGTTGCTGTGAAAACCGCTCGAAGCGATACCGATTACAACATTTCCTTCTTTAATCTTTGAACCATCGATGATTTTGCTTCTGTCAGCTGCGCCTACCGCGAATCCTGCCATATCATATTCGCCGTCCGAATAAAAATCCGGCATTTCAGCAGTTTCGCCGCCCACGAGAGCGCATTGTCCGAGAACGCAGCCGTCCGCAACTCCTTTTACGATATCAGCGACTTTTTCGGCTTTTACGTGGCCGGTTGCGATATAATCAAGGAAAAACAGCGGTTCTGCGCCCTGACACAGAATATCGTTTACGCACATTGCAACACAATCCTGACCGACAGTGTCGTGCTTGTCCATGAGAAATGCAATTTTAAGTTTTGTACCTACGCCGTCAGAGCCGGCAACCAGAACAGGCTCGCTCATATTGCTTATATCGAGCTTAAAAAGACTGCCGAAACTGCCAAGACCGGTCAGCACATTCTTATTAAAGGTTTTTTTAACGTGTTCTTTCATAAGAGAAACGGCGCGCTGTCCCTCGACTGTGTCCACGCCTGAATCTTTATATGTGATTTTTTCTTCGCTCATGTTGTTTACTCCCGCTTTGTTATTTGCTTTTGACACGGTCAAGAACTTCCTGATAGGTTTCTTCCACATCGCCGAGATCTCTTCTGAATCTGTCCTTGTCCATTTTCTTGTTAGTTTTAACATCCCAGAGGCGGCAGGTGTCAGGAGAAATTTCGTCGGCGAGGATTATCTTTCCGTCGCAGATACCGAATTCGATTTTGTAATCTATGAGTTTAAGACCGATTTCAAGGAAAAATTCTTTGAGCGCTTCGTTGATTCTGAGCGCATAGTCGCGGATGATGGCGAGATCTTCCTCGGTTGCCAGATTAAGCGCAACTATATGGTCATCGTTTATAAGCGGATCGCCGAGGTCGTCGTTCTTGTATGAAAATTCAAGACAAGGTTTGCTGAGCGGACGACCTTCTTCAACGCCATATCTCTTTGAGAATGAGCCTGCGGCAACATTTCTGACGATAACTTCAAGAGGAACGATTTTAACCGCTTTTACAAGAGT
>CAVIBE010000197.1:10319-15944 GCA_963640885.1 Oscillospiraceae bacterium
TAACCAAATGAGTTGGAATACCTTTGGATTCCAGCATTTCAAATATGATAGCCGACATAGTGTTGTTTACAATTCCTTTTGAAGCGATGGTACCTTTTTTTTCGCCGTTGAAAGCGGTAGCGTCATCTTTGTACGAAACTATGTAAAGCTTAGGATCGTCCGTTTTAAAAACTTTTTTTGCTTTTCCTTCATATAATTGTTCTAATTTCTGCATTTTCAAACCCTCCCGTTCAAATCATTAATTATTGCTGCATTTCTGCATCTATTTTTAATATATCTTCTTCCATTTTTTTCTTATAAGCTTTCATTTTCTCTCTAAGCTCAGGATATTTTACTGACAGTATCTGAACCGCTAAAAGACCTGCGTTTTCGGCGCCGTCAATAGCAACAGTAGCCACAGGAACGCCCTTAGGCATCTGAACGATAGAAAGAAGCGAATCAAGCCCGTCAAGGGTAGAGGATTTTATCGGGAGCCCTATTACGGGAATCGGTGTGTAAGCGGCCAAAACACCGCCAAGATGGGCCGCTTTCCCCGCTGCCGCAATTATAACCTCTATACCGTTTTCTTCCGCAGTCGATGCGAATTTTTCAGCGGCAGCGGGAGTTCTGTGAGCCGAAAGCACCCTCGTCACAGAACACACACCGAACTCATCCAAAATTTTTTGAGCCCTCTCAACAACAGGAAGATCCGATTTGCTGCCCATTACAATACCTACACTCATATCTGAATCCTTTCTTTTACACGGGCATTTTATCGCTCATGCCCGAAAACCAGCGCGGAAAGCCGCCTTAAAAGCAGTTTCAAAAGCCGCTTCCCGCAGATTAATAACCCTAAAATTATTTAAAATATGCGACTCCGGATTCAAATATTTTCTGATCCGTTTTGCCGACAACATTTTTATAAAGATTTCTGCCAATTCTCTCTGAGTGACCCATTTTACCGAAAACTCTGCCGTCAGGAGAAGTAATACCCTCAATCGCTAAGCAGGAATTATTCGGGTTGAAATACGGGTCGTTTGAAGCATTTCCGTCAAAATCAGCATATTGAGTTGCAATCTGGCCACCCGCTTTAAGCTCAGCCAAAAGCTCAGGCGAAGCGATGAACCTGCCCTCACCGTGAGAAACAGGAATTGTATGAACATCGCCAACCTCGACATTTGCGAGCCAAGGCGATTTCACGGAAGCAATCCTCGTTTTGACCAGAGTAGAAACGTGTCTGTTTATCGAATTGTACGTGAGCGTCGGACTCTCCGGCTTCATATCTACGATCTTGCCATAAGGAACAAGACCGAGTTTTATCAGCGCCTGGAAACCGTTGCAGATACCGAGCATCAGTCCGTCTCTGTTTTCCAAAAGCTCCGTTACAGCTTCGTATATAAGCGGATTTCTGAATACAGCCGTGATGAATTTTGCTGAACCCTCAGGTTCGTCGCCGCCGCTGAATCCGCCCGGAATCATTATCATCTGAGCCTGTTTGATGCTGTCCGCCAGAGCCTTGATAGAATCTTCAAGCTCAGCAGACGTAAGATTTCTGAGTATGCACAGCTTAGTCTTGGCGCCAGCCTTTTCAAAAGCCCGTTTTGAATCCATCTCGCAGTTCGTTCCCGGGAATACCGGAATAACAACCTTAGGTTTCGCTACTTTCACGAGCGGTCTTGCCATATTTCTGTTTGTATATGAAATGTTTTCTGCAGCTTCGTCGCTGTATTGCTTAGAAACTGCCGGGAATATATTTTCAAGAGGAGCTGTCCAGATTTCTTCAAGCTCTTCTAATTTGTAGTTCACAGAAGCCGTTCCCATGATATCAACTCTCACGCCGAATTCGAGAGTAGGGGAAGGCACTGTTTTGCCGAGGATTTTGAATTTCACAGAATCGCCGGCATCTGCAAACAGCTCTTCAACATTTTCAGAGCCTTTAACTTCGAGAATAAGTGCGCCGTAGTTTTTATCTAAGAGAGACTCTCTTGTCATAGCCGTGAGTTTTGCGCCAACGTAATTTCCAAAACACATTTTAGCGATTGCCGTAAACAATCCTCCTTTGCCAATGGTCGAAGCCGAAACTACCGCGCCTTTTTCAATCAGCTCTCTTGTTTTATCAAAACCGGCCTTTAATTTATCAAAATCAACCACGCCGTCAGCGTCTCTTTCCGTATCAATAAGAACGATGGTGCTGTCTGCGTTTTTAAATTCCGGAGAAATAATATTTTCCGCATCGCCCGCTACAACCGCAAATGATATGAGGGTCGGCGGAACGTGGATGTCCATGAAAGTTCCCGACATACTGTCCTTGCCGCCGATAGACGGAATGCCCAGCTCTTTTTGAGCCTTTATCGAGCCAAGGAGAGCCGCCAGCGGATTGCCCCATTTTTGAGGATTTTCACCCAGTTTTTCAAAATATTCCTGGAACGAAAGCCTGATTTTGGAATAATCGCCGCCCATAGCCGTGATTTTTGCCGCTGAATCAACAACTGCATAAAGTGCGCCGTGATAAGGGCTTTTAGCTGAAAGCTCAGGGTCAAAGCCGAAAGTCATCATCGTAGCTGTATCAGTATAGCCATTAGTTACGGGAAGCTTTGCCGCCATTCCGAGAGCCGGAGTCAGTTGATTTGCGCCGCCAAGAGGCATGAGCACAGTGCCCGCACCGATGGTGCTGTCGAACATTTCTGTAAGACCTTTCTGACTGCAACAGTTCAGTTCAGCCAGAGAATTTTTGATTGAATCAAGCTCTTTTTCGCATTGAAGCTCACTGAGAGCCTCCTTTTCGGGCATTGCAACCTCAGCGCTTATTTTTTGCTGAACGCCGTTTGTGCTTAGAAAATCTCTTGAAATATCGAGAATCGTGTCGCCGCGCCAGCTCATTTTGATTCTGCCTGAATCCGTAACCTTTGCAACAACCACAGATTCGAGGTTTTCTTCTCGCGCCATTTCTATGAATTTATCAGCATTTTCGGGGCTGACGACAACTGCCATTCTTTCCTGAGATTCGGAAATAGCAAGCTCGGTTCCGTCAAGTCCTTCATATTTTTTCAACACGAGGTCGAGATTTATATCAAGGCTGTCAGCCAGCTCGCCTATAGCAACAGACACGCCGCCTGCGCCGAAATCGTTGCATCGTTTTATAAGAGTTGCAGCTTCCTCGCGTCTGAAAAGTCTTTGCAAATTTCTTTCCACAGGAGGGTTGCCTTTTTGAACCTCTGCGCCGCAGCTTAAAATCGAGTCTTCTGTATGTTCTTTTGAAGAGCCGGTAGCACCGCCGCAGCCGTCTCGTCCGGTTCTGCCACCGGTGAGAATAACCACGTCGCCCGGTTCTGGAGCTTTGCGGATTACGTTCTTTTTAGGAGCGGCAGCAATAACTGCACCGACTTCCATTCTCTTTGCAACGTAGCCCTCGTTATATATTTCAGTTACCTGGCCTGTAGCGAGTCCAATCTGGTTTCCGTATGAGCTGTAACCTTTTGCTGCGCCCTTTGTTATTTTTTGCTGTGGCAGCTTGCCTGCGAGGGTGTCCTCTACGGCAGTGGCAGGATTTCCGCTTCCGGTTACGCGCATTGCCTGATATACATAGGAGCGGCCCGAAAGCGGGTCTCTGATAGCTCCGCCAAGACAGGTTGCCGCACCGCCGAAAGGTTCTATTTCGGTCGGATGGTTGTGGGTCTCGTTTTTAAACATGACGAGCCAATCCTGTTCCTCGCCGTCAATCTTTGCTTTAACGTTGATGCTGCAAGCGTTGACTTCTTCGGATTCGTCGAGGTCGGTCAGAATGCCTTTTTTCTTCAGATATTTTGTGCCGATGACTGCCATGTCCATGAGGCAAACGGGTTTGTCTTTGTTACCGTAAACTTCTTTGCGCATTTCCAGATATTCATCGAAAGCTTTCTTTACGAGTCTGCCATAAGGGCTGTCTTCAAAGCTTACGTCGGTTATTTTTGTATTGAATGTTGTATGTCTGCAATGGTCGGACCAATATGTATCAATTACGCGAAGCTCCGTAACGGTCGGATTACGATCTTCTTTCTGGAAATATTTCTGAACGAAAGCAAGGTCTTCGCCACTCATCGCAAATCCCTGACTTTTACCAAATAGTTTGAGCTGCATTTCGCCCATGTCAATAAACCCGTCAACAACAGCCACGGGCTTAGGATTTTCCAGATTCATTTCAAGGCTTTCCGGTTTTTCGTCGGAAGCTTCCTGCGAGTCGACCGGATTTATATAATATTTTTTTACTGCGGATAATTCGGCATCGGAAATCGAGCCTATAAGGATAATAACTTTTGCATATCTTACTGCCGGTGCAGATGATGAGTTTATAAGTTTAATACACTGTGCAGCGGAGTCTGCTCTCTGGTCATACTGACCCGGAAGATACTCTACTGCAAAGCTTTTTGAGCGTGGCGGAATCTGCAAAGTTTCGTCGGTTACAATGTCAACTGCGGCTTCGCCGAATACATTAAAGCGGGCAGATTCGTAGGTTTTTTCGTCTATTCCCTCAACATCGTAGCGGTTTATGATTCTTACTGACTGCAAGTTTCTCAGAGACAGATTCTCTTTGAGTTCGGCGCATAAGCTCTGCGCTTCTACATCGAAACCTGGCAGCTTTTCCACAAAAATCCTGTATACCAATTTACGCCTCCATATTCCCGAACAAAACAAATTAAAACAACAGCATTGTTCGTAAAAATAAATGACTTTATCAATTATATGACTATAATATCATTGATAAGGCGCTTAATCAACCGAAAAGGACGAAAATTTTGCTTTTATTGGCGCTTAAAAAACCTATCCTCCCATAGGGGAACTTTCATCTTGCGTGCCGCTCCGTAACCTTTTATTTGAATATGGTCAAATACGTTTCCTCGTAAATTTCGGCGAGACGCGAATATGCTTCCACAGCCTTTGCCTGATCCTGAAAAATACCAAAAACCGTAGGCCCGCTGCCTGTCATCATCGCATGATCCGCTCCCATTTCTTTCATTATATTCTCGATTTTCACAACCTCAGGTCGCTCCCGAGCCGTAACGTACTCCAAAACATTTATCATATTTTTTTTGAGCGCAAACAAAGGCACATCTGCACTCAGCGCCCCAACAAGACCAACTACATCAGGATGCGGCAGCTGAACCATTTCATCCATGCGCTCAGAATATTTCGTATAAACCTCGCGCGTAGAAATTCCTACAGGCGGCTTGCACAGAAGCACCGTATACTTTTCGGGATTCAACCCCTTGATTTTGGTTATGCCGGTTCCCGTGCCCTCAGCCACAGCTGTTCCGCCTAAAATACAAAAAGGCACATCAGCTCCCAGCCTTGCTCCAAGCTGACACAACGACTTCGTGCTGAGCCTCATATCAAAAAGCTCGTTCATAGCAATCAGGGTAGCTGCACAATCCGCGCTTCCTCCGGCAAGTCCGGCCTCCATCGGAATATTTTTTTCAATATGAATCTCCACGCCATCAACAATTTCATAAAGACCCAGCATAATCTGAGCTGCTTTGTGCGCCAGATTTCTGTAATCCACAGGAACTCCGTCTTTATCTGTGGTTATGATTATCTCACGCTTTCCTCTGCCGGTCTTCGTTATAGTCAACCTGTCTTTAAGCTGCAGCTGTTGCATTACCATTCTAACTT
>CAVIBE010000198.1:0-8767 GCA_963640885.1 Oscillospiraceae bacterium
CCGAGTGTTACGTAGTTTGAAGGCCAGTTACCAACGAGCTCTGATGAGGTTGAAATGTATCCAACGGCTCTGAGTGTCATCGTCATCGCTTCGTTAAGTGTGATTGTTTCGCCCGGCTTAAAAGTTCCATCTCCGTATCCTTCGATGATTCCTTTTGCTGCGCAAAATCCTACGTAGCCGGTTGCCCATCCATATCCTGACATGTCGCTAAACTGATTTGCATCATAAGCTTTAAGTGCTGATTCAGGAATGTCGAGCATTCTTGTGATGAGAGCTGCATATTCAGCTCTGTTTACTGACTTTGCCGGCTGATAAGTCCCGTCTTCGTAACCTGTTATGATTCCAAGGTCACAGTTTGCAACGATAGCGTCGTAGTTAGCATTGCCATTGATATCTGACAGGTCTTTTCCCTGTTTTGCTGTATCTGCAGCAAAAGCCATTGAAAAGCTGCTGAGTACGAGAGCTAAAGCCAGCACCCATGAAAGTACTTTTTTCATTGTCTGTTCCTCCTTTAAAAATACTCTTCTGAAGGGGGGTTGTGTTATTAGTGTCTTGCAAATTATCTCCCCCTTCTGAAGATAATTTGACATTTTATATAGAAAGGCATAGGAGTAACCCCCAGCTCATTCTATCATTCCCATTATACCTTTAGTATTCTTGTCAGTCAATGTTTGTTTTTATTTGTAACAGGACTGTAAAAAATATTTTTGGTATTGCGGGCGGAATAAATATATTATTATTATATCTTTTGATTGAAAAATGTCCATTACACGAATATTACAGTCAATTAACAAAAAATTGCGATGGTGAAAAATTGCACGCAACGGTTTAGAACCGTTCCCTACGGAATGCCATATATTGGATTGAAAACGTGCGGACGTTGCACGGAACGGTTTAGAACCGTTCCCTACGGAATGACATATATTGGATTGAAAACGTGTGGGTGTTGTACGGAACGGTTTAGAACCGTTCCCTACGAAAAACGTTGGAAAATGCACATTCAGGGGCATTCGATACGCGAATTATATAAGGGTCGGAGGCAATATAGGTCGTAGCGGTCGTTTTCATCACGACCGTGAGGCCTGTATTGCAAAGACCCCACAGATCGCGGATCGTTTTTGACGAGGAAACGTTGCAAAATACGTGTTTTCACGGAACGGTTTAGAACCGTTCCCTACGGAATGCCATATATTGGATTGAAAACGTGTGGGCGTTGCACGAAAGGGTTTAGATCCGTTGCGTACGGGAAATCGGTGAAAAATGATGGGGTATGTGGGGCGGCGGTTGGGATTTGCTTTTGGGCGGGGCGGTGTGGTAAAATGATGTAGATTTATTTTAGAGAGAGGGGACCGGTATGCGAAAGATTTTAGGCTTTATAAAGAGAGCGCAAAATGAATTTCATATGATAGAAGACGGCGATATCGTAGGAGTCGGTGTTTCTGGCGGAAAAGACAGCCTTACCCTGCTTCATGCTCTTAATCTCTACAAAAACTTTGCTCCCGTTTCTTATGAGCTAAAAGCCATAACCATAGACATGGGCTTTGAAGGGTTTGATACAGATTGCATATCAGAGTTTTGCGCACGAGAAAGTGTGGAATTTATTCACGAAAAAACCGAAATGGGCAAGCTGATATTTGAAGAAAGAAAAGAATCGAATCCGTGCAGCTTCTGTTCACGCATGAGAAGAGGGCTTTTGAATAAAATTTGTGAACAGCACGGTATAACCAAACTCGCACTCGGCCACCATGGCGACGATATGATAGAATCATTTTTTATGAGCATGATATTTGAGAGCCGCATTAATACATTCAAACCCGTTACCAGCTTTGAGCGCACAAACGTCATTCAAATACGACCCATGATATATGCATGCGAAGAAGATGTGGCTAAGGCGGCGGCAAGACATAACATACCAATCGTTTCAAACCCCTGCCCTGCTTCAGGAAATACAAAGAGGCAGACAACAAAAAAACTCGTAGACGATATAGAAAAAACATATGCACAGCCTCGAAGCCATATCATAAATGCTTTATGTAATTCGTTTGTAATAAAATGATACGGCGATATTATGTAAACCTATTCTCACATTTTGTTCAGAACAGTTTTCAACAGCCAAAACCCCCGTTTTTGCACGTTTTTAAACCGAATCTGCATTTTGAACAAGAGTTCCCCACAATTAACGCACAGTTTTGTGGATTATTTGTTGATAAATAAATGTTGAAATTTCAACATTTATTGGTTTTTGCAAAATCTTTTCCACAAGTTATCCACAGCTAAGCGCAATTTATTGTAAAATTATATATAACCTCTTGATTTTTTCCATATTTTTTATAAATCGCTCAAAATCCCTGTTAACAGACAAAATTACCGATATTCTTCTTTATTTTAAGGGGGCTTCACGCTATAGCAAAATTACATTTATTTTTTCTTTTGCTTCACTTGCCCAAACAATATATGTTATTATGGATTAGTAAAGCAGCGCTATAAAAACCACATGAAAGGAAATACATATGACAGAAAAATTGTTTCAAATAAATCCTTATATAAAGGAAGGAATTGCAACTGTAATCAGCTCAGAAAACGGATATCTGGTTTTGGATAAAACTATATTTGCGCCAGAAGCCGGCGGTCAGGCGAGCGACCGGGGCACAATAAACGACAGCCCTATGACCCATGCCAAAGAGCGAAACGGCCTGATTTATCATAAAACCGAAGCGGCGGAAAAGTTTAAGCCGGGCGATGAGGTCAGGCTTAAGCTCGACTGGGATATAAGATTTGATCATATGCAAAATCATTGCGGCGAGCATATTCTTTCGGGAATTCTTTTTTCGCATTTTGGCATAGAAAATAAAGGATTTCATCTAGGCAGTGAAGTTTCAACGCTAGATGCGAATATGAAGCAGATGCCGCAAGAGATAATAGACGAGCTTGAGCTCAGAGCAAACAAGGCTGTTTTTGATGCAATTCCGGTAAGAATCGAGCTTCTCGAGACTAAAGAGGATGCGGAAAAGCTGAATCTCAGAAAGCCGCTTAAGGTAGAGGAAGACATTTCGATAGTTACTATCGAGGGAATCGACCGGGTTGCCTGTTGTTGTCCACATCCTGCCGATACATCTCAAGTTGGGATGATTAAAATTATTAGGCTTGAAAATTACAAGGGAATGAGCCGAATATATTTTAAGTGCGGAATGAGGGCTTTTAAGGATTACAAGCTCAAGCACGATATTGTAACTACGCTTAACAAAAAATATTCAGCAGAGGAGCACGAGCTGCTTGAAAAGATTAAAATTCAGGAGAATAAGGCTGAGAAGCTCAGGCAGGAGCTTTATGTAATGAAATCAAAATTTGCTGAAATTGAGGCTGAGAAGCTGATTAGGGACGCAGAAAAGGCTGTTTTGTGCGAATATGACGACCAGAGCCTTGACGATTTGAAATTTATGGCTAAAAAAATACTCGAAATGACTGAGCTTCCGGTTATTTTGTCTTCGACTAAGTGCAATACCGTTCTCTTAACCCACTCAGGCAAAAGTGCGCTTAAATGCGAAAAGCTTGTGAAAGAGTTTGCCTGTGGTTTTGGCGGCAAGGGCGGCGGCAGCGATACTCTTGCTCAAGCGCTTTTTACGGATGTTGATGTGATGAGAAATTTCGTTAAGATAGCTTCAATGTCTATTTAAGTTTAAGGCAAAATTATGTAAGCCATATGAGGTATTTTGGTGGATAATATACGGATAATAGATGAATTGAATGAAAAAAAGTCTCTTTCTTTTGAAAAATGGCTGAAGCTTATTTCGAGCTGGACGAGCTCTGATTATGAATATTGCGCCGGGCTGGCAAGGGATTTGGCTCTAAAAAATTTTGGAAACAGGATTTTTTTTAGAGGGATAATTGAATTTACAAATATATGCAAAAATGACTGTCTGTATTGCGGCATAAGAAGGTCAAACGAGAAAGTGGTCAGATATCGGCTCACACCGGCTGAAATTTTGGACTCTTGTGAGGAAGGGTACCTGCTCGGGTACAGAACTTTTGTGCTGCAAGGCGGCGAGGATAAAAATTTTGGCGACGAGCTGATGGCTGAAATCATCAGCTCAATAAAGCGCAGGTTTTCAGAATGTGCGATAACGCTGTCGATCGGCGAGCGAAGCCGAGAATCTTATGAAAAGCTTTTTGAGGCAGGAGCGGACAGGTATCTACTCAGGCACGAAACGGCGGATCAGGCGCATTATTCCAGGCTTCATCCGCGTGAGCTATCGCTTGAAAACAGAATTGAGTGTTTGAAAAATCTAAAGGATATCGGTTATCAGACCGGATGCGGAATGATGGTTGGCGCTCCGTTTCAGACGGCTGAGCTTTTGGCTAAGGACATGATGTTTCTCGGCAGTTTTAAGCCTCAAATGGTAGGCATGGGGCCTTTTATTCCTCACAAGGATACGCCATTTAGAGATCAACCGGCGGGAAGCGCGGCTTTAACTCTCTTTTTGTTGAGTTTGGTCAGGCTGATGCTGCCAGACGTGCTGCTTCCGGCAACCACGGCTCTTGGCACTCTTCAAGGCGATGGGCGAATCCGTGGGATTCTCTCCGGATGCAATGTAATTATGCCTAATCTGTCTCCGCTGTCTGTCAGAAAAAAATATATGCTCTATGACAATAAGGTGGGCATGGAAATGTCCGGCGAGGAAAGTCTTAATCAGCTGAGAATACAGGTTGAAAATATAGGATATGAAATGGTTTCTGACAGGGGCGATTACAGGGCAAAGACTCAGGCTTTTTAAAATATATTACGTCAGAGGTGATGATTAAAATGATAAAAATTGCGATATATGGAAAGGGCGGTATAGGCAAATCGACTACGGTTTCAAATCTCTCGGCGGCGCTTGCCGAAAAAGGGCTTAGGGTAATGCAGATCGGTTGTGACCCGAAGGCTGATTCGACTGTCAGTTTGCACGAAAAGGGCAAAATGAATACGGTACTTGAGCTTATGCGAAGCCGAAAAAATGATTTTGAGCTTGAGGATATAGTCGCTAAAGGGTATCGGGGCATAATCTGTGTTGAGGCGGGAGGTCCTGCTCCGGGTCTAGGCTGCGCCGGCAGGGGCATAATCGCCGCTTTGGAAAAATTAGAGGAAAAGGGAGCTTATGCTAAATACGAACCGGATGTTGTTTTTTATGATATTTTAGGCGATGTTGTCTGCGGCGGGTTTACTATGCCGATGAGAAAGGGTTATGCGGATAAGGTTTTTGTTCTGACCTCGGGCGAAAATATGGCAATACATGCCGCCGCAAATATTGCTATGGCGGTGGATAATTTTAAAAGCCGGGGTTATGCTTCTCTGGGCGGCTTCATACTCAACCGCAAAAATGTGAAAAACGAGGATGCGAAGGTGGCGGAGCTTGCTGCTGATTTTAAGAGTGAGATTACCGGCACACTTTCTCTTAGCGAAACTGTTAAGCTTTCCGAAGAGCTTGGCAAAACTGTAATTGAGGCTTTTGGCGAAAGCGAGATGGCGCAAGAATACAGAGCGCTTGCCGAGACTATTCTCAGGATTTGTGAGGTACAAAAATGCTCAAACACGTATTAGATGCGCCCGATACTTCCGGTGTCTGTGTGAAAATTTCAGAAGCTGAGTTTCCCTCTCCCTTCCCCACAGGGTTAGAATACGGCGCTCCCGCTCGCGGAATGTGGAATATCGTCCATATTGGTATGCTCATACCGGGGTCTCATCAGATTTTTATCTGTTCTGCCAACTGTCTGCGAGGGGTAATTTTGACTGCTGCCGAGATGAATGCGGCTGACAGATTTTCTATGATAATCTTAAAAGAAAATAATATTCTCGACGGTAATATGGAGGAGCTGATTATCGAGGGAATTACTGATATTCTTGACAGGCTCAACTACAAGCCGTCTGCTGTTCTTCCCTTTACCAGCTGTGTCCACCATTTTGTGGGCTGTGATCTTGGAATGTGTTACGATGAGCTGAGAAAAAGGTTTCCTGACATAGATTTTACCGACTGTTACATGAATCCTATAATGCGAAAAAGCGGTCTTACGCCGGATCAGATTATGAGAAAACAGCTTTACAGTCTTTTGAGGCCGGTGGAAAAAGACCGGCGCTGTGTGAATATAATAGGAAACGTTTTTTCGACTGACGATGATTCGGATCTCGTTAGATTTATAAAAAATAGCGGTTACAAACTCAGGGAAATTACGCGTTGTGGCGCATATGATGAATATCAGAAAATGGCAGGAAGTTTTCTTAATATAGTCTATAACCCGAATGCTTTGGCAGGTGGTAAGGCTCTAAGAGACAATCTCGGTCAGGAGCTTCTTTATATTCCGCTTTCATATGATTATGATGAAATTCGAGGCTCTATGAAGAAGCTCTCGGAAAAGCTCGGTGCAAAATATGAGGGGGATGCCGAGGGTGAGGCGGCGGCTGAGGCGGCTATGCAAAACGCGCTTAAAATTATCGGCGAACACCCAATTGCTATAGATTATACTGCTACGACAAGGCCTCTCGGGTTGGCGCGGTTTTTAATTGAGCACGGGTTTAATGTAGAGCGGGTTTATGCTGACGCTTTTAATGGGCAAGACAGACCTGATTTCTTGAGACTTAAAGAAATTTACCCTCAGCTTGAAATTTTTGCCACAACTCAGGTCAAAATGAGGGTTTTGCCGAGGTTTTCGAAAGAAAAAACTCTTGCTATCGGGCAAAAAGCTGCCTATTTTACGGGCAGCAAGAATTTTGTAAACATCGTTGAGGGCGGTGGATTTTATGGGTTTAACGGAATTGTTAAGCTGGCAGGGCTTATGATTGAGGCTTTTGAGAATGAAAAAGATACTTTCAGTCTTATTCAGCAAAAAGGATTGGGGTGTGAATGCTTCATATGAAACAGACTAAGGCTTTTTTATCAATATATACGGCTGATGTATCGGGTGTATGCTCTGCCCTCTTTGAACTGGGCGGCATGGTTGTAATGCACGACCCGTCGGGTTGTAATTCTACTTATCATACGCACGATGAGCCGCGCTGGTATGATTTCGACAGTCTGATATTTATTTCCGGTCTGTCTGAAATGGAGGCGATAATGGGTGACGACCAAAAACTTATAGACGATGTTGTTGCTGCTGCAAATCAGCTGTCCCCGCGATTTATTGCTCTCGCTTCTACTCCTGTGCCTACGATGATTGGCACTGATATGGAGGCTATTGCCAGGGAAATAGAAAATATTTCGGGGATTCCTGCATTTTTTGTGGAAACAAATGGCTCTAATTCGTATATATTTGGCGCCGGAAGGGCGCTTAAAAAATATGCGTCTAAAATGCTGCCTGATGAACCTAAGGAAAAAATCAAGAAATCTGTTAATATTTTAGGTGTTACGCCTTTGGATTTTTCTATAAACGGTTCGGCCCATTCGATTCAGAATTTATTGGCGGAGAATGGTTGGAAAGTTATTTCGAGCTGGGCTATGAACAGTTCTTATGAATGTCTTGACGAGTCTTCTGCGGCGAGTGTGAATCTTGTTGTTTCTTCTGTCGGTTTGGAGGTTGCGAAATTTTTAAGGAAAAAATTCGGTACGCCTTATGTAATTGGCTGTCCGTGTGGGGATGAATATAATAAAGTGCTGTTAAATTCGCTTGAAAGGGCTTCTGAAAATCCCGAGCTTTCGCCCTTAAATTGTGATCTGGCCGGCCGAAATTGTGGTGATTCTCAAATTACGGTAATTGGTGAGGCTATTACGGCTCGTTCGCTTGCGAATGCTATCTGGCTTGAAACAGGTAAGCCTGTCAGGGTGGTCTCGCCGATTGAAACAGGCGCCGGTATATTATCGGTATTTGATTCGGATGTATGTGAGGAAGTGGATATAAAGGAGCAATTGAAAAAGGCGAGGGTTATAATCGGGGATCCTATGTATAGGCCGGTTGTGCCTGAAACGGCGAGGTTTATTGAGGTTCCGCATGAGGCTTATTCTGGCAGAATTTACCGTAAGAGGATTCCGAATCTGGTTCGGGGTTCGGTTTCAAATATACTTTTCGATTCCAAATCAGGGATTATAAATCCGGAAAAAATATGAGACAGCAGCGTTCGCATCTGTATAACCGCCCCCAAAAAGAGCTTTTTTCGCTCCGATTTTTTTGACAAAAGATTATGCAATCGAGCGCTGTCTCATATAAAAAAGAGCGGTATTTGTTACCATATACCGCTTTTCGCATTGCTGCTCTTTTTTTATGCTCGCTGTCAAAAGCTTATCTTCGTTCTCATCTTAAAAATTCTTCATGCTAAAGCCTGTCAACCGCAAAAAACCTGCATTTACCAAAATTTGACCTCTATTTTAACAGCAGCTTTATCGCTTCCTGAAGCTGGCGATCATATACAAGCGTACCATCCTGCATATCCGATTCTTGCAGCTCTACAATCAAATCAGGAGTTATTCCCGTTTTATGAATAACCTCGCCGTTTGGTCCGAAATATTGAGCTGTAGTTATCTTTACTCCGCAGCCGTTTCTCAGCTTCCAGGTGTTCTGGGTGATTCCCTTGCCATATGTCTTAGTTCCGACAATTGTGCCCTCTTTATTGCCCTTTATTCCGGCAACAAGTATTTCAGACGAACTTGCGCTGCCTTCGTTTACGAGAACAACATAATCTAACTCAGTCCTGCCCGCCTGTGATTTATAATAATTCTTCTCACCTTTTCCATCTTCGAGATAAACAATGGTTTCAGCATCCATCAACATATCTGCAATTTCTACAGCTTCCTCGACAAGACCG
>CAVIBE010000198.1:8777-11032 GCA_963640885.1 Oscillospiraceae bacterium
AAGACCGCCGCCGTTTGACCTTACGTATATAACAAGCCCGGCTACTCCGGCATTTTCCAAGTCCGAAAGAGCATCGGAAAACTGATCTGCCGTATTTTTCGTAAAGGTTCTTATTCTTATGTAACCGATATTATCATCGAGGATTTCGTGAAAAACAGAAATCTCCGAAATAGGCTCTCTGACCATGGTATGCTCTGACATAACACCGTCCCGGCTTATAGTAAGTTTTACCTGAGTGCCTTTTTCGCCTCGCATAGCATTTGTAGCTTCTTGCAGGTCACTGCCCGTATACCTCTCGCCGTCCACAGCAATGATTAAATCACCGCCTCTTATCCCGGCTTTTTCTGCGGGAGAATCTTCAACAACAGAAATGACTTCTATGTTATTGCTTGCTGATATACTCATTACTACACCGATTCCCTCAAACTCGCCGGAATACGAATCAAGCATATTTTGATACTCCTCAGCAGTCATGAAAGTCGTATAAGGGTCTCCTACTCCTGAAAAAAGACCTTTGCAAAGACCTGTCATCAAGTCGTCTTCATCTATCTTGGTATAATAATTTTGCTCGAGAAAATCGTGCAGCTGCTCAATCTCAGAATATTTGTCCGCCACAGCCTTTATCTCGTCGTAGTCCTCCATGGAAACAAATACCTTGTCGCCGATTCCGACATTAAAAACCGTCATACAGCCTAAAGTAAGCGCTACTGCCGCGACAAAAGTCACACAACAGGCGACAATGGTTTTTTTACTTACTCGCATAATATACTCCTTCTGAAATCTATAGGTATAAACTGTATATTATATTCACAGGCCCTGTAATTCATATTTATTCTTCCCGCAAAATCAAAGAGTTTTCCCGAAAAGTCCATTCCGCTGAAGCGGCTTTCTGCATTAAACATTATACAGTCAAGGGTATTGCCGGCAAGATCTCTCATCATAAACCTGCAATGCTCCATGTTTTTTCCTACAAATTTCATGTCATCTATATAAACACTTTGGACAACAAACAGCGGCTTCGGGTTTTTCTGACCAAAAGGCTTCATTTTTTCTATTGTCCAGCCAAATTCATTATCCGCATCCGCAAGATCCAAAAATCCGTCAATCTCCAAAACTTCATCCATCAGCTGAGGGTCGTCCTCGCGCATTTTTTTCAAAACAGTTTTAAGACCTTTTTCAAAAGCAGGCAGATTATCGCGGTTAAGCGAAAATCCGCAAGCAGCTTTATGCCCGCCAAAAGTCAAAAACAAATCTTCTTGAGTTTTGAGAAGATCATACAAATTTATAGTATCTATGCTTCTTCCTGTTCCTTTTAAAACTCCGGTCTCCTTATTCTCGGTTAGTATCAAAACCGGACGATGATATTCTTCTTTTAGCTTTCCTGCAACTATTCCGGCAACTCCTTCGTGAATTTTCTGTCCGGAAACTATTATGAGATTTTCCGTATCAGCTCCATCCAGATAGTTTCTTGCAATCTCAAACCCCTGTGCCTGGTAACTTTTTCTTAAATTGTTAGTATATACAAGTACCTCGGCAAGCTCCGCCGCCTTTTCTCGGTCAGTTTCCATAAGAAGCTTCAACCCGGGTTCCGCATTGTCGACTCTGCCGCCGGCATTTATATGCGGTCCGAGTATAAATGCAATCTCGGAAGCGCCTATGGTTTTTTCATTCAGGCCGATCGCTTTTATCAATTCATCCAGACCGACACGCTTTCTTTTATTCAGCTCCGTTAAACCATACTTAACCAGGGTTCTGTTTTCGTCAAGCAAAGGCACGATATCCGCCACAGTTGCGGTCGCTACCAGATCCAAGCCTTTTTTTAAAGTATTCTTTCCGAGACCGTAAGTTCGCTGCAACGCCTGTATCAGCTTATATGCCACGCCGCATCCGCAAAGCTCCTTAAACGGATATTCACATCCCGGCTGTTTAGGATTTATAACTATACTCTCAGGTATGCGGTCGCCTACCGTATGATGGTCGGTAATAATAACCTCCAGCCCCTTTTTCATGGCATAATCCACTTCTTCATATCCGGCTATCCCGCAGTCGACAGAAATCATAAGCTCCGCTCCCTCGGATATTATCTTATCTATGGCTTCTTTATTTATTCCATAGCCTTCCTCCTGGCGAAGCGGAACGTACCACATCAGGTTTTTTGTAAGATTGGTCAAAAACTCAAAAACGAGGCATATCGCAGTAACTCCGTCAACGTCGTAATCTCCGTAAATACAAATTCTGCTGCCCCTGTCTATATG
>CAVIBE010000198.1:11042-14179 GCA_963640885.1 Oscillospiraceae bacterium
TATGATATTTAATTCTCTCAACAGCTTCGCGCATACCTTTAAGCAAGTACGGGTCATATGTTTTACGAGGCGCATTGGAAAGAAACTCCCTTGCATCCTCTTTTGAGCTTATCCCTCTGATTTGCAAAAGCCTTGATATATTTGGATGAATCCCCTCTATTTGAGGGGATTCACCACTATTTTTAACTATCCATTTTTTCATAACTCATATCACCCACCGAGATAAGACATAGGATTTGTATGCTTTCCGTTTACCCTTACTTCAAAGTGGCAATGCGGTCCTGTAGAGTTCCCGGTAGAGCCTATTTTCGCAATTTGCTGACCCTTTGATACTTTTGTTCCTTTTGATACAGTCAATGAACTGTTGTGAGCATAAAGTGTGGAAATTCCACCGCCGTGGTCGATAATTACGGTATTTCCGTAACCGCTGTACCAGCCTGCATAAATTACTGTTCCTGCGCCGGCCGCTACGCATTTTGTTCCGGATGCTGCCGCAAAGTCAACGCCTGTATGTAACTTACGTGTTCCTGTTATAGGATGTATTCTGTATCCGTAATATGACGAAATTCTTGTATAAGAAGGCGCCGGCAGAGTGAACGTTCCTCCAACAAACTGAGTTGATGTTGATGTTGATGTGGAGCTGCCGGAGTTTGATTTAGCTGCTTCTGCAGCCTTTCTCTGTTCTTCCTGAATCAGGGTAGTAATCTGTTCTGCTGCTTCGTTAAGGTCATCAATTAAATCGTTTTGAGCCTGTATATCACTTTGCACTTCAGTTCTTACTGCCTGAGCCTGAGCCTTCTCGCTTTCTAATGCGCTTTGCTGAGCTTTGAGCTGAGATTGTTTCTGGTCAAGCTGAATGTTGAGAGTTTCAAGCTCTCTTTTTGTCTGAGCAATGGCATCATACTGCTCCTGGAGCAGATCCATGAAATCTTCGTCTTTCTGATAAATACGAGTTACCATATCAATATTTGTCAGGAGTTCGCTGAAGCTTCCTGAGCCTAAAATAATTTCAATATAGCTTACTTCGCCATTTTTGTACATTGCACAAAGACGTTCGCCTAAATCGTCATTCTGCTTTACGATTTCCTGACTCTTAACGTCAAGCTCCTGTGTTTTCTCAGAAATCTGATTTTTTGTCTCTTGAATTTCCGCAAGTGTTTTTTCAATATCATTTTGTGTGACATTTATCTGTACATCAAGAGTATTAATCTTGTTTGTAAGATTGCTTTCCTGTTTTTTGGACTGAGCAAGCTTATTCTTTGCACTTGATAACTGCTGATTTATGCTGTTTAGTCTTTGCTGATTTGATGTCGCAGCAAAAGAGCTTACAGTTCCCATAACCAGTGCTATTATAAGCGTTACCGCAATTATTATAGATAGTTTTTTCTTCATGCTGTTCCTCCTTTTAGGCTTTAAGAAATCTTCTCATCGAAAGAATACTTCCAAGCGAGCCGATACTTATTCCCAAAGCTATAAATATAACTACCAGATTTTCTATGATAAACTGATACGGTATCAGTCCTGTACTAAAGAGTATCAAGACTTTGGATGAAAATACATCCACGAATTTGTAGTAACCGAATCCTACTATCGCAACGGCTATCGCCGACGCAATGACCCCGATTATTATTCCTTCAACTAAAAACGGGCCTCTGACAAACCAGTTCGTCGCTCCGACATATTTCATTATGTGAATCTCTTCTTCTCTGGCATGAACGGTAAGTTTTATGGTATTCGCAACTACTATTATAGATACCACTACAAGTATTGCAATCAAAATCAACGCGCCTGTCTGAATATATCCTGTTATGGTCAAAACCTTGTCGATAACGTCTTTATAAAATTTAACCTCGTCGACGCCGTCCATATTCTCGACACTTGCTACAATTTTTTGTTCATCCGCTATATCACTTGCGGTTATTTCAATAGATGCCGGGAACGGATTCTCGGACAGTCCGTCCAACAGGGAAGCTTTTTCTCCCCAACGTTCCTTCATTATCGTCATAGCATCTTCTTTAGTTAAATAATTAGCTTCCGCTACCCCATCTATGGTCGAAATTTCCTGCACCATCTCGGCAGCCTGCTCCGCGGTAACGTCGTCCTCTAAATAAAGCTGAATCGTATCAAACTGATTTTCCACATTTTGTGTCATCAGATTAACATTGACCATTATTGTAAAAAACAGTCCGAGTATGAGCATCATCGCTGTTATTGCAAATACAGATGCCGTACTCATGTTTTTGTTTCTGCCTATTTGAGAGAAGGCCTGCTTTATCGTATAACTAAACGCTCTCATTTTCTCTATACGCCCCCTCTGCATCTCTGACTATCTTACCATCGCTGATGGCGATTACCCGTTTATTCATTCTGTCGACTATATCTTTTGCATGTGTAACCATTACAATAGTCGTGCCTTTTTCATTTATTTTGCTGAGCAGCTCCATTATTTCCCAGGCTGTATCCGGGTCCAGATTTCCCGTCGGCTCATCCGCTATCAGTACAGACGGACTGTTTACAATAGCCCTTGCTATTGCCACTCGCTGCTGCTCGCCTGCCGACAGCTGGTTCGGATAATCCTGCAATTTATCCTCAAGACCTACCAGAGCCAAGACCTGTGGCACCTGTCTGTTTATAGACTTTTTTGAGGAATGAATTATTTCCATCGCAAATGCGACATTTTCAAAAACTGTTTTTTTAGGCAAAAGCCTGAAATCCTGAAACACTATGCCCACATCTCGTCGGTGCTTCGGGATCAGCCTGTTGGGCATTTTTGTGACTTGCCTGCCATCTATAATTATATTTCCTTCATCTGCATTTATCTCTTTTAAAATTAGTTTTATGCAAGTAGATTTTCCGGCGCCGCTAGGTCCTACAAGGAATACGAATTCGCCTTTTTCAATTTTTATGTCAAGGTTTTCAACAGCCACATTATCCCCGTATTTTTTTGTTACGTTTTGGAATTCTATCATAATTAAATATACCTTTGTCCTTTTCTTTTTTCAACCCATTGACATTAGACGTTAGTATTATATAATTTTTTTGGATTTTTTTCTACAAAAAAGACATATAATTTTACTTTACGTAACAAAACTTTATTGTTTTGTCACAAAAATTTCACACTTGTAACTATATAAGGG
>CAVIBE010000199.1:0-7570 GCA_963640885.1 Oscillospiraceae bacterium
GAAGATCGTCTACGGATGCAGGATTTAACTGCAGCATCAATTCATACGCTTCATAGGCATTCTGTACCTCTTTGATTTCATTTGGATTACCAAGTACACGCTTACCGTCCAAAATCGCCGTTACCTGATCTAACGATAGCGAATTATGCTCAATCGCAAGAGAGGAGTGGATCGTACGGATGCGGTTTTCACGCCGCAGGTGAGGGCTGATAGTCCCTTCCTGCAATACGGTGATTCGACCGACCTGCTCGCTGATTTCTGCAATTAGTGAGGTCATTTTATCCGTCATGTGAAATGGCGGTTTGTAGTTGCTCATAGGTTAACACCTCCTATCTGCATAGTGCCTTGATGCAAGTCTATCGGTTCGTCATCAAGAATGTGCGAACTGATAATGCGGCTACCCGCATACATCAGATACTTTACACCGCTCGCCACAGCCATCTCCTCGGCAGCTGCCTGTTTTGCTTTTACTACGGTATCATCAATCTTATTGTCTCCCTTGACCTCTATAAGCTGATAGGAACCGTCTATCATTTTCGCAAGGAAGTCAGGATAATACTGGCGGATTCTGCCGGACTCCGGGTCGTAGTAGTGGACAGAGAGGTCGCCTTGGTTCGATGTGAACATACCCGTGAAATACACCTCTGCGACTTTACCGCTTGTAATGTACTGCATGAAGCATTCCTTTTCCGGGATGGAATCAAAGCAGTAAGTGTCGGCGTGGAAGCTCTTCTTAAGCTGCTCCTGAGTGAAGCCTGGATAGCGGTTTGTAAGCACAAGGTCATCCTTTGCGGAGAATTCGTAGTAACCTGCATCTTTCGGCTCGCGTAGCAGAACCAGTTTCTTGTCCTCAGTCTTCAGCTCAGAGGTGATGTCGAAGAGTGCATGGAACACAGTCGGGATGATGTAGTCATCAAGAACTGCGTTATAGCGGTTGACCGCGTCAAGAACTGTGTCAATTCCGTCTACGGACTCACGGAGTATTCTTGCTGCAAGGATACAGGAGATATTCAGATAACGAGCCACTTCTCCTGCAAGGGAGAATTCGCTGAACTTCATATTTTCCTGAAGGTAGTCGATGTTTTTCTCCTTGACTGTGGTATCGCGGGCAAGGCTGTCACGCTCGTACATGATACTGGCATATTTTGAAAGGTCAGCATCTGTCAGTTTGAAATCAACAGGCTCGGAGTATTCCTTTTCGTGGAGCGTATATTCGTGCCACACACGCTTGAGGGTAATCGTTCTCGGCGGCGGCAGGACACGCACCTGGTATTTGTGACGATCAGCATTGGATGGATTCTTTATGTCCTTGATCTCCATATTGAAGTTCTTATGAAGCTCATCGTCCAAAGTATCGTAGTTTTCTTTGGAGAGGAATACCGTGGCCGTCAGGCGTTCATCTGTGATTGCACGGAGACAGCGCATCGTAGCCTGGAGAACGAATATCTTTGACTTCGGGCTACGGAAAAGTGCCACGGCAAACAGAGAGCGGCAGTTCCAGCCTTCCTTGCCTTTTTCAACGAGGATAATGAACTGCTTTTCATTACCCTCTGTTCCGGGAACATCGAGGTTATTGAAGTCCCTGATGTCATCGTTCTTCGTGTACTTGGCATCGCCGACATTCAAGAGAATCTTTGATGCAGGGATACCGAGATTGGCGAGTATCTGCTCAAGGGCAGGTTTGACTTCTGTAGCGGCCTCCTCAACGCCAGACGCGTAGATGGCAAGTTTCGGATTCAGACCTTCGTAGATCTTGCCGCCGTAACGCTCCCAAAATGTAGTTACCGCAGCCTTGAGAAATTCATCGCTCTTGACATTCTCGAAGCCGAGTGGGTCTGCGTCCTTCAAGAAGCCGTTCCAGATGGATTCACGGAGACCGTAAGCGTAAATTACCTCCGGCAGAAGTTGATTCTTGACATACGGTGTACCTGTGTAGTTATAGCAAGCTACGATAGAGGTATTCGCTGCAAGCAGATTAATGGTATCACGGAGGCTTGTCTTATTTGCTCCGCTTGATCTTATCTGCTTTTCCAGGTCTGCGCCAAAGAGGTGATGAGCCTCATCGACATAGACGCCGAGCTGTGGAAGACGGCACAGCTTCTTGAAACGCTGGTTATCCATCAGCGTGGTGTCATCCCACGCATCATCGTCATCATTGTCTGCACCGTATACGGCTGAAAGTAGCGATCCGGTACCGGCAAAGAGCGTCTCCGTAGGCGTGGACTCCTTTCGCTTTTTCTTTACGATTATTTTCTGCGTATTGGAGATGATAATATTGAAATCCGAATCATCGATAGTGTGCAGAATCGTTCCGGCCTCGTCAAGAAAGTGAAATTTGATGTTGGAATCGAGCACACGGGCATACTCCGGCGGCACGACCTTAGTCTTATCAAAGGTCATGATTTCACGAAGCGATTGGAGGACAGTCTTGTCCGGCGCGAACACAAGAGCGTTGTGGCAGAAACGCTTGTCCCTCGGATACTTCTTCGCAAGTAGGAATTCATAGAAGATGCAGGTAGCCATGAGGATGGTTTTGCCAAGTCCCATCGTGAGGGCATAGATGTAGTTCGGGTAATCCTCGCGGTACTTCTTCATCTGCTTGAAGAGCGTGTCGGTCTGTTTTTCGGTCGGAGCATCAAAGAGCCTAATCTGACCGTTTTTCTCCAACGCATAATATGATGCATCGGAGAAACGGTCTCTCTTATGACGCCAGTCATCGAACATCTCGTAGACCTGTTTGTTGTTCATGAATTCCTTTACGAAAACATACATCTCCAAAGCCTCGAACTGCGGCTTACGCAGAAAGGCATGGGGATTCTCCTCACTGTCGTTGTAGGCGAGGAATTTCCTCGTAAGGTCATTATAACGGGAACGAATTTTTCCGCGGTTCGTGGTGTAGTAATACCACAGTTGTTGGTTGAATGAAAAATTCGAATCAAATCCTACAGCCATTTAACGCACCTCCATTTCCAGCGATTCGGAGAGCAGATCGGTGATCTTGACTTTAATTGTGCCGCAGCCTTCCGGGATGTCGTAGATGCCATTAACCATCTCTTTCTTGCCGGGAACATCAGTCACGGCAGGCTGCATGACTACGCCATCGTAGTTCCAATCGATCATAATGGAATCAACCAGTTGCCGCCAATCCTCCACGTACTCTTTCTTAAGGGAGAGCTTCTGCATGAGGTTCATCGGGTAGAACGCACGGATGACCAGCTTGCCTCCCTCACGGACAATCTCTGCTTCGGAGTCACGCTTAAGCTGAAGGTCTGCCTTGTCGCGGAGAATGTCCATGATCTGGATATCTACCTTATAATCGGTCAGTTCCTGCTCCAGCGCACCCTTCAGGTCAGGTTCGTGTCCCATGCAGACGATGGTAATGCGCTCCACGGGTTGATTCGGATTTTCCTCCTTGCGTTTCTCGTAGGTTTTGTACGGAAGGTTCGCAAGAAGCTCCTTTAAGTCTGCTTTGGTAGCGATGCGGTTGACGGGCATGATCTTCACCATCCTGCCGTCTAGCTCACCGTCCCAGACATCGCTCTGCGGGAACGGCTGGATCTCCAAGGCGGCAATGAGAAGGTCACGGGCTTCCACGGGGTTGCGGAAGAAATCGTAGTTATTTACATTATAGACTTCAAATCCTGTGTACTTCACATCTTCCAAAGCGGTCGTATCCAGTCCCTTCGCCTTAAAGAAGTCGATAACTTTGCCGCGCTCTTCGGCACTCAGTTCCGTATTGCCGCCTGCACTTGCGGCGGCAAGGTATGGAGCAGGCTCCTCGGCAACCATAGAAAGCTGCGGCTGAATCTGCTCGTAGGTCACTGGCTTGTGGGCAGGCTTCAACTCTGCGGCAATGGAGAGCAGACGCTTGGTAGTAGTCTGAATCGCACCAAGGTTGATGTCCGCACCAATAAAGCGTCTGCCCAGCTTCATGGCAACCGCCTGCGTGGTTCCGCTGCCCATGAAGCAGTCGAAAACAAGATCGCCAGGATTAGTCGAGGCTTTAATGATGCGTTCGATAAGCGCTTCGGGCTTTTGAGTGGGGTACTTACCAGCTACAACTTCGAGGGTGTTACCCTTTGCAACATTTGCAGAAATTTCCCACCAGTCACGTGGAATGCCTTGATTTATGTAAAATCCTTTCGATTCATCTGAAGTGTCGATAATCGTGCTACTACTACCAGCAAAGTGCTTGTTGCTTACAAAACCGTTCTCATCCGCATATGCTGCCCACCGTTTAATAGTTGCCTCACTTACGGGGAAATCTTTTCTGTCTGGATGTATTTTGTGAGCATTAGATTTTGAGTAAAACAAAATCGTATCATGATCCCTACCGAAAGCATGTGATGAACTACGCAGGGATGTACGGTAACACCATATAATCTCGTTCCTAAAGTTTTCAGAACCAAAGATTGGATCGCATAAGCAGCGAAGCTGTGCAGATTTATGCCAATCACAGTGTAAATAAATACTTCCACTGTCAGCAAGAAGCTCCCGCATAATGGTCAGGCGCTCATACATGAATTGGAGGTATTCGTCGTTCGTCCAGATATCCCCATACTGCTTTTCCTCAAATGAGGAACTGTCACTTTCGGCTTTTCCCACACCTTTGAGGTCGATTTTCTTCTTGTAATCGGCTTTGCTATCGAACGGAGGATCAATATATATGAGGTCAACCTGCCCACGAAAGTCTTTCAGCATATGGCTCATTACCTGGAGATTGTCTCCCCAGAAAATCTTGTTAATCCAGCCGTTATGCTCCTCGCCGTAAGACTCACGCAACTGTGCAGGATAATACTGCGTGGAGCGATAGGGACGCTTGCCCGTCCAGCGAAGCTCAGGGAAGCCCTTTATCGTCGGCCTCTGTTCAAATTCAAAAGTCAGTTGTTCATCCATTTTCAAATCCTCCATCGATTATTTATTCTTGCAGTAGAATCGGAAGTCACACGAATTGCAGACCTTCGGGTCATCAGCGCATCTATGAAAATCCTTATTCATTATCTTCTTGATCGTATCATCAAATACCGCCATTGTTCCTTCTACGGCGGCTATCGCCTTTCTCTGTCCATCGTTCGCATTTCCAAAATCAAACATATTGATGCCTTATATCCTTTCAATTATTCGTCAGATGCGAGACTTCCGTCCGGTACGACTTCCACCGTTTTGTGTAATTTTCGTAAAAACGTGCATTTTTCAACATTTCGCCGCATGGAACGGATCGCGTGCAAATAAACGACGGTTATTTAAGATTTTCCGGATTGAGACAATCAAGCTCCGGAAGCACGAACAACCCATCTTTTCGTATCAGCACATCATCAAACCAGATTTCTCCTCCGCCATATTCGGGACGCTGAATCATAACTAAATCCCAATGAACCGCAGAGGTGTTGCCATTTGGCGCTTCCTCATAAGCCATTCCCGGCGTCAGATGAAAACTGCCGCAAATTTTTTCATCAAAGAGAGTATCCTTCATAGGATTCATAACATAAGGATTTACACCGATTGCGAACTCACCGAAATATCGAGCGCCCTCATCCGTATCGAGCAGAGCGTTTATTCGCTCGTTGTTGTTTGCAGTCGCTTTGATGATTTTGCCATCTTTGATTTCAAATACGATATTTTCATAAGTGAAACCCTGCTCCTCAGACGGCGTGTTGTAGGATATGATTCCGTTTATGGAATCTCTGACAGGCGCAGTGAAAACTTCACCGTCAGGAATGTTCATTTTGCCGGAACATTTTATCGCCGGAATACCCTTTATGCTGAAAGTAAGGTCTGTGCCCGGACCTTTGAGGTGAACCTTGTCGGTTTTGTCCATCAGCTCAACCAATGCATCCATCGCCTTATCCATCTTAGAATAATCCATAGTGCAAACGTCAAAATAGAAATCTTCAAAAGCTTCGAGGCTTGTGCCTGCGAGCTGAGCCATGGACGGGTTTGGGTATCTTAAAATAACCCATTTTGTTTTGTTTACTCTGTAATCCTGAACGGGGTCGAGGATTTTGTTATAAAGGTTCAGCTTTTCGGGCGGAACATCCGAAAGCTCGCTGGAATTATCGTTTCCGCGTATTGCAATGTAAGCGTCCATTCCCATCATTTCTTTGAGCTGACATTCCTGCATGAAAAGCAGCTGCTCTTCTGAGCACGCTAGCAAAATTTCTCTTTCGATGCGCGTATCTGAGCTTCTGACGAAAGGAATCCCGCCGACGCGGTATACGTCTTTGACGAGCTGTCTGACCAGATTTCGGGTCGAATCGCCGTTGTATTCGATGAGGCATTTTTCGCCAGGCTGTAATTCAATTGAAAATTCAACTAAGAGCTTAGAGAGCTTTTTTATTCTTTCATCCATTTTATTTTACCTCGTTATAGTTTGTTTGATTTATAGTAGATTTTTCTTGATTTATTATATTTCAAATGATGAATTTTATCAATGAGGGGTGTATAATTGATACGGCGTTTTTTGCTGGCGTCTTATTAAAATTTACTAAATTTTGGTTGAGCTGGGGGCGTATCATGAATCTTATGGACGAAAGAAAAGGCTGTATAATGGTGTTTTTTGCCGGGATGTTTTGGGGCAGCATTGGCATTTTTGTTAAAATTTTGAAAGAGATGGGGGCGAGCACGGGGCTTGTGAGTTTTTCGCGTCTTTTTTTCGCATTTATTTTAATTTTAATTTTTGCGCTTTTGTCGAGCGGAGTGAAGGTGCTGCGAATCGATAAGCGGACTTTGCTCTGTTGTATACTTATGGGCTTGTTTTGTCAGACGATTTATAACATATGTTATACCGAGACAATCGATACTGTGGGAATGGCTTTAGGTGCGGTGCTTTTGTATACTTCGCCGGTTTTTACGGCAATCCTGTCGAGAATACTGTTTAAAGAAAGGTTTAATTCTACTAAAATATTAGCACTTCTGGTTAATATAGTCGGGTGTGTTATGGCGGTTACCGGTGGCAGGATAACTGGTGTGGTATTTTCTGCTTATGGAATAATGATGGGAATTTTAGCGGCTCTGATGTATACTCTTTCGGCGATAATTGCCAGATTTGCAACGGATAAGGCGGGTCCGCTGACGATTGCGGTATATACGTTCTTTTTTGCACTGATATTTATCGGTTTGTTTACAAGACCTTGGGCAGAAATCCCGGGTATAATCAGTCCGCAATTTATTTTGGTAGGTGCGCTTTATGGTCTTATTCCGACTGTTGCGTCGTATGTTTTGTACTTTAAAGGTGTTTCGCATATCGGGGAGACGAGCAAGGTGCCGGTCTTGGCGTCGGTCGAGGCTGCGGTTGCAGCGATGGTCGGCGTAATCGTGTTCAGCGAGGGAATAAATATAGGAAAGGCTGTAGGGATTGTTCTTGTAATTCTTTCTATTTATATAATGAACATGAAGCGCAATGCGACGACAAAGGAATCTGCGCAAAATGGGTAGATTCTGAAAACCGGATTTGCTGTATGGAATGCCCCTAAACGCGCATTTTTCAACGTTTCGCAATTCAATATTTTATAAAATTTTTTTCTTGCGAATCAAACGATAAAATGTATAATGTAATTAAGAAAGGCAAGAC
>CAVIBE010000200.1:0-2236 GCA_963640885.1 Oscillospiraceae bacterium
CAAATATTTGCATATATGCAATGAAGAA
Organism: Oscillospiraceae bacterium; assembly: GCA_963640885.1. Lineage (GTDB taxonomy): Bacteria > Bacillota > Clostridia > Peptostreptococcales > Anaerovoracaceae > UBA1739. The sequence goes on from CAVIBE010000200.1 coordinate 29, forward strand.
TAAACCGGAATATGTATTGCAAAGACTAAAGGAAGAGATTGACAACGGCATTTGCATTTCTTCTATCACTTTAGCCGAATTGGAATATGGAATGAAACATAGTTCTAATCCCGCAAAAAATGAACAGGCACTGTTGCGTTTTTTAATTCCTTTCACAATTCTTCCTTTTAATACATCTGCTGCATCTGAATATGGAGCAATTCGAGCTCACCTGCAAAACAAAGGAACGCCGATCGACCCTTTAGATATGCTGATAGCGGCACATGCCAAATCAGAAAATATGATTCTAGTTACCAACAATGTGCGAGAATTTGAACGAGTTCCCGGGTTAATCATTGAAAATTGGATTCAATAATACATTACAGGGAACGCGCGTGCAGCTCGTTTTCCCTCTTAGTTTTTCGTACAAATTAAGCTTTCTGATGTTACATTTTCGCGTTTTTTTCGATAAACTCAGTTCTTCACGGTTTTGTAGGCTGCGGCAGACAGGATAATCAGACCGCCTATAAGCTCCCTTGCGGTTATCATGTCATGAAGCAGAATCATCGCGAAAACTATGCCATATACAGTCTCCATACCTGAAATTATGCCGGCCGTCTGGACCTTTACCCGTTTAAGCGAAGAGACAAATACCGAATGCGCTACAGCAGTACAAATTATACCCATAAATAAAACTGCGCCGATTTCAACCATATTCACATCAAACGAAAGCTGCAGCACAAATGGCAGGAGTACAACAGTTGCAACGCCTTGTTCATACAAACAGACCTGTTTGCCCGAATACTCAGCGGAAAAATATCTGTTCATCAGCGAAAGAATCGCATAAGTCAAGCTTCCTGCCATGCCCCAGATTATGCCTATAGTTGTAGCATTTCCCATGCTGAACTCCGGAACAGTAATATATACGCCCACCAGCATCACTACAGCAATCAATACATTTGAAAATTTCAACTTTTCTTTGTATATAAGCGGCTCCAAAAATGTTATGAACAAAGGGAACGTCGAAAAGGTTATAGTTCCTATCGCTACAGATGACACCTTGACTGACTGCAAAAAAGTTGTCCAATGAATTGCCATTATCACGCCGGCACAAACAATAAACAGATAATCTTTTCTGCTGTTCAGTCTGATTCGCTCCCGTTTTATAAGCATCACTATCAGCAAAAATACTGATGACGACAAAACTCTGCCAAAAGTTACCGCTGCTGCCGACCACGAAACGAACTTACCTATTACACCTGATAAGCCAAATAATGCCGTTGCGATATGAAGTTTTAATATATCCTGTTTATTGTTGTCCATAACAAGCTCCCGATACATTCTATAATAAAAATAAAGCGAAAATTTGCCGCTCATCGAGCATTATATAATAATTCTTCATTTTGTACAATAAAAAGCAAAAGGTATTTGATTATCATCTGCATAATCAAATACCCTCACGCCTCTGCCTATTATCAGCATTTTATTTCAGCATAGCTTCAATCTCTGCCTTGCCGCGAAAACCAACCGACGTGTCAACCGGTTGTCCGTCTTTAAAAAGCACTACTGTCGGTATAGCCGAAACTCTAAACTGCATCGCAAGCTGCTGCTGCTCATCAACATTTACCTTAGCAACCTTAACCTTTCCTTTGTATTGCTCCGAAATTTCTTCTAAAACCGGTGCAAGCATCTGGCACGGTCCGCACCAGGTTGCCCAAAAATCTACCAATACAGGAATATCTGTTCTCAAAACCTCTTCCTCAAAATTCTTTGCTGTAACTGTTACATATGCCATACTCATTTCCTCCTCTCGTATAAATCGTTGTATGCCGTTCCGCACAAACGCTCATTTTTCAACGATTTTTCGTAGGGAACTGTCCGCGACTGTTCCGTTTGGAACGGTTCGTAACCGTTCCGGGAATCCGCGCATCGTTTCCTCACAACCCCATTATATCAGAAAAAAGACAGGAATTTCAAAACAACCCGTCTTTTTCCAATGAAGTTTCATATTATTATTTATTCGGCATCAGCAGTCATATTTTCCTCTATATATTTTTCAAAAGCAGCTTTTGTAACAGCGGCATTTTTACCCATAATCATTACCGCCATATTATCCTTTGAAAAAGTCAGAGCACCCTCCGCATCAGCCACCTGATCCGGCGCATAAGTCGTAAACAACGTTACCCGATCCTGCACATGCTCCTTAAGACTTTCCACAGCCTCATCAGC
>CAVIBE010000201.1:0-5426 GCA_963640885.1 Oscillospiraceae bacterium
GTTTCGCTTATTCCTAAAATAACATGTAGCTGTGCTGTAGTAATATTAGGATTGTTACGCATCTCCGCGATTATTTTTTCCCTATTTTCATTAAGTGGTTTTTTATTCCCAACCTTTTCCCCCAACTTTATTCCCAACCTTCAAGTCTTGAATGAGTGTAAAAGGGAATAGTTACAACGATTGAATTTTCTCTATCTGCATCCCTACCGCACCTTGACAAGGGACGTCACGACTTCTGTATGTTTCGTATACGGGAAATTGTCGAAGGCTTTTATGCTCTTTATTTTGTATCCGGCTTCTTTCATGTCTGCGAGGTTTTGTGCCATGGTAAGCGGGTTGCAGGATACGTATACGATTGTGTCGACCTGATAGTCCAAAATTTTCGCAAGCGATTTTGGCAAAATGCCCGCCCGCGGCGGGTCAACTATTATAACATCAGGCTTATCTTGAACAGAATCCAAAGCCTCAAACACATCACCGGCAATGAACTCACAGTTGTTCAGACCGTTTATCTCAGCATTTATTCTCGCCGCATCCACAGCTTCCTCGACAAGCTCAATTCCTACCACTTTTTTAGCTTTCAGTGCCATTATCTGAGAAATCGTACCTGTTCCGCAATACAAATCAAAAACAGTCTTGTCCTCCACACCTTGTATAAGACCGGTAGCATAGGAATAAAGCCTTTCCGCTGCCTCAGTATTAGTCTGGAAAAACGAAAACGGCGTAACCTTAAAATCAAGACCTGAAATCTTTTCGTAATAATGGTCCTGACCCCACAAAGTCCGTATGCTCTCACAGTAAACAAAATCAGCTATATTATCATTAAACGTGTGCGTAATTCCTACAATCCTGTTTTTAAGCTTCAAATCTAAAAGCGTCTGCACAAAGCTCTCGTCATTAAGCGTATATTGAGTAGTCGTGACAAGATTTATCAAAAGCTCGGCATTTTTTTCGCTTTTTCTTATTATGAGATTACGCTGAAATCCGGTTTTTTCTTTCTTATGATAATGAGGTATGCCCTCCTTGGCAAAGAAATCAAGCACAGCGCCGCATATTTTATTGAAATCGCTGTCAGCTATAACGCAATCAGATACGGTAATAATATCCATATACCTACCCTTTCGGTGCATTCCCAGCTCAGGTTTTCCGCCCTTTTCGCAATCACCAAAAGTATATTCCATTTTATTTCTGTATTCGGTAATTCTTTCACAGCCTTCAATCCCGCAAAATTCGTCGGTGGATATCCCGTTTTTTTCCAGCTGATCAATGACTTCCTGCTCTTTAAGCTTTACCTGCATCTCGTATGGCAGGCTCGGAAATGTGCAGCCTCCGCAAAACTCAGAAAAAGAGCATTTAGGAGAAATCTCGTATTCAGCTCTCTCGGAAATGCCCACGTTTTTTACCTTTATTTTTTTCTCGTTGCTTTTCAGCACCTTTACGTTTATTTTTTGACCCACAAGTGCATCATCAACCTTCATTCTTCGGCCTTCATAATGCGCAATTCCTTCTTTGGGGAATCTTTGAGCCTCTATTTTAACTTCAATAATATCGCCTTTTTTCATTTTTTTATTTTCCTTTGTTTTATTTAAATACCATAATTTGCGCGGAACGAACCGGTCTAAACGCAACGACACACAGGTCGTTTCCTACGGAAAACCTGTTCACGGAACGGTTATGAACCGTTTCCTACTTTATGTCTTCTATTTTATAAAGGCCGCGTATATGGCTCAAATCACTTATCAGAAAACTGCTGTCCGTATAAGCAGGCAGATGAATGTAAATATCTACTTGTACCATATTTTCAGGCTCCCCATCCTTCGACTTATGAGGTTTCTTCTCAAGTTTTTCCAAAATTATGTTATTTTTCGCAAGAGCAGTCTCAAGATCAGCGACAAAGTTTTCCGTATCAGTTACAAAAGCCCTCAGCACCTTATATCCGCGTTTCACTTTTCGAAGCTCAAAAAGCTGAAGCACAGACAAAGTTCCCACAAGCAGAACCGTCGTCGCAATAGCCGGCACATAAAAACCCGCACCTACAGCCAATCCAATACACGCAGTCGTCCACAGACTCGCCGCAGTAGTGAGCCCCCTTATCTTGTTTTTGTTAACTATTATAGTTCCGGCGCCAAGAAAACCGATGCCACTTACAACCTGAGCCGCAAGCCTTGCCGGGTCTTTGGTATTGACATCAATATCAGTAAAACCATACTTTGAAAGAAGCATAACAAGAGTTGCACCTAAAATTACCGCAATATGCGTTCTCAGGCCGGCAGCCTGATTTTTCTTTTCCCTCTCCATTCCTACCGCCATACCGCACAGAACCGAAATGATGAGACGCAATATACACTCATAATCCGTAATAGTCATTTCTCCGCCCTTTCCATTCAAACAACAACAATTCCGCTAAAAAATTAAAGCCTCCATGTATCGCCTGTATCGCTATAGAACTTCGCCCGATATTCCTCAAACCGGTCTTCCTCAATAGCCAGCCTTATTTCCTTCATCATGTTCACAAGATAATAAATATTATGATAAGACAGGAGCATCGATGACAAGATTTCATTAGCCTTAAAAAGATGCCTCAGATATGCTCTTGAATAATTCTTGCAAACATAACAGTCACATTTATGATCAATCGGTGTAAAATCCCTCTCATAGCGTTTGTTTTTAATCGAAAGCTTGCCTTCAGAAGTGAAAACCATTCCATTTCGGGCAATTCTCGTTGGAAGCACACAATCAAACATATCAATGCCCCTTGCGACACCCTCGATAAGACAATCCGGACTGCCTACACCCATGAGATACCTCGGTTTATCCTTAGGAATATAATCAACACAATCGTCCATTATATCATACATCAGCTCCTTAGGCTCACCCACAGACAGACCACCTATAGAATATCCGGGAAGGTCAAGCTCAACAATCTCTTCCGCGCTCTGCTTTCTGAGATCCTTATACATTCCGCCTTGCATTATTCCAAACAAAGCCTGCTGCTCCGTGTTCCAATGCGCATCCTTACAGCGTTTGAGCCACCTCGTAGTTCTCTCAAGAGAATTTTTAACATAGTTTCTGTCAGCAGGATATGGCGCACATTCGTCAAAAGCCATCATAATATCACTGCCCAGAGCAGTCTGTATCTCAACAGCCTTCTCCGGAGTAAGCATATGCCTTGAGCCATCTATATGCGACTGAAATTTTACGCCTTCCTCTGAAATTTTTCTCAGTTTCCCGAGACTGAAAACCTGAAATCCGCCGCTGTCGGTCAAAATCGACCTGTCCCAATTCATAAATTTGTGAAGCCCGCCTGCCTCTTTTATAATCTCATGGCCCGGGCGCAAATAGAGATGATAAGTATTCGAGAGAATTATCTGAGCTCCCATCTCCTTGACCTGCTCCGGAAGCAGCGCCTTTACCGTAGCCTGAGTTCCGACCGGCATAAATACCGGAGTTTCAATAACACTGTGACAGGTGCTCACTCGCCCTCTTCGCGCCTTTGACCTGCCGCTTTCTTTTAATAGTTCAAATTTTAATGACGACATATTGTCTCCTTATCAGATAATAAGCATACAATCACCATATGAAAAAAATCTGTATTTTTCTTTCACTGCAACATTATATGCTTCAAGTATTTTTTCCCTGTCATAAAATGCTGAAATCAGCATAAGCAAAGTGGATTTTGGCAGATGAAAATTAGTAAGCAGCGCATCCACTACCTTAAATTTGTAAACCGGCGGATATATAAACAGATTTGTGCTTCTCTGCCCCGGTATTACCTTTCCATTTTCATCAGCCGCACTTTCTATGGTTCTGGTAGAGGTTGTTCCTACCGAAATTACCCTGCGCCCCTCAGCCTTAGCCCGATTTATCATCTCAGCCGTGGATTCATCAACCGAATACTCTTCAAAGTGCATATGGTGTTGTTCAATAACCTCAGTTTTCACCGGTCTGAACGTGCCTATTCCAACATGAAGAGTTACAAAAGCCGTCTCCACGCCATTTTGCCTTAATTTTTCGAGAATATCCTCCGTAAAATGCAACCCTGCAGTAGGCGCCGCAACCGAGCCCTCGTATTTGCAATATACAGTCTGATATCTGTCTCTATCCTCTTTTTCGTTATCCCGGTCTATATATGGCGGAAGCGGTATTTGACCATATTCATCAAGAAGCTCGTTAAAAATCCCGTCATATATAAATTTTATATGCCTGCTCCCGTCCTGACCGTAGCCTACAATTTCCGCTTTAAAAAGCTTGTCCTGCGAAAAAGACACTACATCGCCGGTTTTGAGACGCTTTCCGGGTTTTACCAAAGCCTCCCAGACGTCACCGTCTATCCTCTTCACGAGCAAAACCTCTATCTTTGCTCCCGTAGACTCCTTTATACCGAACAACCTTGCCGGAATAACCTTTGAATTGTTCATTACCAGCAAATCACCGGGTTTCAGATAATCAAAAATATTATAAAAATGTCTATGCTCAATGCTGCCTTTATTTCTGTCAAGAACCATCATCCTCGAATTTTCCCGTTTGTCTGCCGGATGCTGAGCAATAAGCTCTAAAGGAAGCTCATAATCAAAATCAGTCAGTTTCATTCTATATTCCTTATTCTACAGTTATTCCAATAAAATAGTATTTCAAAATTTCATCATAAGTAAAGCCGGATTCAGCCATAACCTTGGCGCCCTGCTGGCTCATTCCTATGCAATGTCCATAACCCTTGCCCGAGAACACAAATTCACCGGTTTTCGTCGTAGTTGTTGAAGTTGCGCTCGAAATCACGCCCGACAAAGTCACAACATTTGCACTGCTTTGCGCAGTAACAGCCGAGGAATTGATTTTTACAGTATTGCCGTCTTTGTCAAACATTGCAAGCCCGGTAAGTATAGTCTGAGTTGCAGACCCGTTCACGCCTTTTACGTAATACTGCGTGCCGTTAGTATCAACGTTTCCGGAATCGCTTCCGCTATATGATACAGTAAATTTCAAAGACTTCATAACAGACGAGCCAAGAACCGATCTTATGTTTGACTTGTCCAAAACCGCGCTGCCATATGTGCCATTGATTTCAAGCTTTGTCACGCTGCCGCCATCCGTCTTTGACAAGATATTGATATCTGTTATCGTACCTACATCATATCCTGCCGTTTTTAAAAGAGCCGTGAGCTCGTTTGAAGTAAACGTTACACTCCAGTTATAGTCCGGATTGTATTCGTCTTTTTTAGTCTGAAGATAGCCTACCTCTGTGCCCCAGATATCCTTGCTGCTCTCAATATATCCGCCGTTATTTGCGGAATAATAACACGCAATCGGTTTTCCGTCATAATATGCAAGCACTCCTGAGGTTGAGTCAACTGCACCACTGCATTTTGCAACCTCACTCGAAACGCCGCCATATACCTGACAGCACTGCGTATTACACATATCATAGC
>CAVIBE010000201.1:5436-9395 GCA_963640885.1 Oscillospiraceae bacterium
TAGCCAAGGCTCTTATGTCTTCCCACATTTCCCAGAGCATAGCTTCTTGCCGCAACCGCCTGCGCTTTAAGCGCTTCAAGCGGATAAGAAGACGACATTTCCTTTGAAACTACTCCATATAAATATTTTTCGAGCATAAGCACGTTTATAACTCTTGTATTTCCGTCAGACGACTTGTAAAGCTTGATGCCGCCCCGATAAGTAGTACCCCCAAACGTCATGGTTTCAGTTTTCATATCAGTACATCCGACAAAAAACTCAGATTGATTATCATAAGAATAAATCGGGGTAGATAAATCAGACGAATTATATACATTTACATAAGTTCCGTCGTTTACTACCTGAATACTGTTGACATCAGAGAAGCTCTTTATCCGCGAAACCGCGCCGTCATCGTATTCGTAAACAGCAAATCCATTTGTAAATGTCGCTGCATAACTGTTGCTGCCTGTGGTTATTCCTACTCTGATATATTCGGGCACGTCTTTCGCCAGCCCAAACGAGCTGACGCCTGTACATGCAAACATGACTATCATCAATAATATACTTATAATTTTTTTCATAATATTCTCCTTAATAACAGCCGTTTTTCATCAAAACAGCCCACTTTTTGGCACAAATCAATCATTGTGCGGCACTTCCAATCCCAGATGATGGTAGGCGAGCTCTGAAACAACTCTTCCTTTCTGCGTCCTGTGCAAAAGTCCTGCCTGAATGAGATAAGGCTCATAAACATCTTCGATAGTAATTCGCTCTTCTCCGACAGCAGCGGCAATCGCATCAATTCCCACAGGTCCGCCCTTAAAACGCGTCATTATCGTCAAAAGAATCTCCCTGTCGAGATTTTCCAGACCCAGCCTGTCAATTCTGAGCGCATCCAAAGATTTTTGCGTTATTTCAAGGTTTATCGTCCCGTTGCCACGCACCTGGCTAAAATCCCTCACTCTTCTGAGAAGCCTGTTCGCTATTCTCGGCGTTCCTCTTGACCTCAGCGCCAGCTCTTCAAGCGACTCTTCGTCTATCCCTACATTGAGAAGTTCGGCTGAACGCTTTATAATCTGCTTCAGCTCGTCCTTAGTATACATCTCAAATTTGCTTATTACGCCGAAACGGTCGCGCAGCGGAGCTGTCAGGCTTCCTGCCCTGGTAGTTGCTCCTATAAGCGTAAACCTGTTAAGATCTACTCTCAAAGTTCTCGCCGAAGGACCTTTTCCTATTATTATATCAAGCGCGAAGTCCTCCATTGCAGAATACAATATTTCTTCGACAGATCTGTTAAGACGATGTATCTCATCTATGAACAATACGTCACCGTCCGAAAGATTTGTAAGTATCGCAGCAAGATCGCCCGCTCTTTCTATAGCAGGTCCGGAAGTTATTCTGAATCCGACGCCAAGCTCTGAGGCGATTATTCCCGCAAGCGTTGTCTTGCCAAGACCCGGAGGTCCGTAAAACAAAACGTGATCCAGCGATTCCTTTCTCATCAAAGCCGCATCAATAAATACTTTTAAATTTTCCGTTACATTTTTTTGTCCTATATATTCACTGAGCCTTTTAGGTCTCAGACTTTTTTCGATTTCTTCATCTGAACCGGTGACTTCAGAAGACACCAATCTTTCTTCTTCCAAAATCCCACCTCCTTAATTACGGTCAAAATGACCCTTTTGGGGTTTTTATTGATTGTGGTTTTTGATATTTCCTAACATCTTCCATATGGCTTTTCGATATTTTTACCGATATTTTTTTCAATATTTTCCCAGGTACTTGTCTTGAGACTTTTTCCTCTCAATCGGCAAATATCGGCAAATACCGGCAAACGCTTTTATACCAATTTTGCAAGCGCTTTTTTTATATAATCCTGCACATCGTCAAACTCTTCTTTAATCTGAGCCAAAACTGCGGCCGCCTCACTTCTAGCATATCCCAAAGCCAAAAGAGCCAGCAGCGCTTCTGCCCGGGCATCCGTTTTTTCACCCCGGCCAGCACTTTCTGAAGCAAATCCCACTTCATCAGAGCTTAGTCCCGAAATGTCGCCAATCTTATCTTTAAGCTCAAGGACTATTCTCTGCGCGGTCTTTTTTCCGATTCCCGGCGCTCTGACTATCGAATCTATGTCTTCAAAAAGAATCGCTTTGCTCAATTCATCCGCCTTCATTACGCCTAAAATCGCAAGCGCCGCTTTTGCGCCTACTCCGTTGACAGTAATTAGCCTCTTGAACATCATTAAATCGGATTTTCTCTTGAAACCGCACAGACTTATGTTGTCCTCTTTTACCATCATCAGCGTATATACGGTAACCTCCTGCGCTTTGTCGCCGAGGCTGTCAAATTCAGACGAATCCGCTACGCCCACTTCATATCCTATTCCATTATTCTCTATGAGGATAACTCCCTCTTCACAGGAAACTATCCTGCCTTTTATAAATCCTATCATAACTAACTTTATCTATTTTTATATATTCGTATTTACCTTGAAAATCTCTGAGGCATTGCCGGAATTTCCATGACATATCGCCACTGCCAGTGCATCCGCCGTATCGTCAGGCTTTGGAGTTTCGTCAAGATGCAAAATCAGTTTAACCATAAATTGTATCTGCTTTTTGTCTGCTCTTCCATAACCGGTAAGCGCCTGCTTAATCTGAAGCGGAGTATATTCAAAAAGCGGTACATCTTTATTGACACAAGCCGTTATTGCAGCTCCTCTTGCCTGAGCCACGAGTATGGCAGTTTTGACATTCTTGTTAAAAAACAGCTCTTCTACGGCTATAGCGTCAGGTTTGTACAAGTCAATCAGGTCTGAAATCTGTGAATATATGTATTTCAGCCTTAAAGACATTTCCATATCTTTGTCTGTCGTTATAGCTCCATATGTGAGCGCATTATAGTGATTGTTTTCAAAATCGACTATACCGTAGCCCACAATCGCATAACCCGGATCTATTCCCAAAATTCTCATAATCCCTGCCCGTCTTCTTTGTATGCATTACAATATAATTATTATATTCTATCATTTTTTCACATTTTTTCCAAGGTATAATTGAAAATTCATTGAAAATTCAGCGACAAATTTGCAGAAGTTTTAGCTGAGATTCATCTGAAATTCAGCGATTTATAAGCGGCGCATAATCATTAAATTGTTTTTAATTTTTAGCCTTTGATGCAGCCTTTTTTCTGTATTTTATGTAGCTTATCAGCACGCACAGCATTACCAGAATACAGGCATAACCCTGGACAGGATAAGCGTAAGTTACTATCTGAGAAAATCCCACAAGACTTATGAAATATCCGACAAGGCCTATTATAACAATAGTTAAGGTTCTCTTTTTTCTGCTGAATTTTCCTGTTTCCTTGGTCAAACCATAAAGACAGTTCGACGACGCCGAATAAATAGCAATGACCATAATCAGAGAATATATCACCGATACCACAGGCGAAAGTTTTGCTGAAAGATAAATCATAGGAATATCATATCCTCCGGCAATGTCGATGTCAGTCATAACTGCGCTGTAAAGCAAAAATCCGAAAACACAGGTCGCTGTAAAACCTATAATCATTCCCCGAATTGCCTTTTTCTTCTCGTTTCCGCCTCTTGGCAATGTACACAATGCCGGAATAGTTGCCAAAAAATTATAAGATAAATACAGAAGCGCTCCGATAAACCAATGAGGTGCCAAAGGGCTCATATATTTTTCCGGATTCAAAGGCGAGGTATGATCAGTTGCTGTAATTATGGCAATACAAATCGCCAGCATTACAACCAGCATTACCGGAACTATGAGCGGCATTATTCTTTTTATACCGCTAAAGCCGACAATATTGGTGATGATAACCAATATCGTTATGATTCCTCCACCAACTCCTTTCGGAAAATTCAGCTGAGCCGTAAAAAGCGCATCGCCGGCCGCAAACAGCGCTACCAGAATAACAAAAAAGCAAAACATCATAATATAATAAATCGC
>CAVIBE010000202.1:0-6025 GCA_963640885.1 Oscillospiraceae bacterium
ATATATACACTCCGCTCATCTCATCGCGTTTAAGCAAGTCTATTTTCAGCTTGTCACAAATGAATATGCCGTTTTTTTCAAGTACATTTAAAATAGTCTGGTATGCCATCTCGGGAAAATTGTTTTCACGGCTAAGATGTGCAAGCAGAAAGCGTTTAGCTTTTGGATTCGTTTTAATGCTCTGTACAATCACTTCTCCGGCCGCCTCGTTTGAAAGATGACCGCAGTCGCTTAATATACGTTGTTTCAAAAACCAGGGATACCTGCCCATTTTGAGAATCTCTTCGTCGTGGTTAGCCTCAAGGATTGTCAGGTCGGCATCGGCAATTTCGTCAATTATTTCAGGTGTTATGCAGCCGGTATCTGTAGCCGTGCAGATTTTAGAATCTTCGTGTTTAATGGAAAATCCTACTGTATCAGCAGCATCGTGCGATACGGGAAAAGGTTTTATGGCCAGATCGCCTATTAAAAAATCCGTATTGTTTTCAAATATATTTATGTTTACATAATCCCAGTATTTGCATAAGCTTTTAAGCTCGACAGCGGTTTTCCGGTTGGCATATATGGGAAGACTATACCTTTTTGACAATATATCTATGCCTTTTATGTGATCCGAATGTTCATGCGATATAAGAATCCCAGATAAATCCGGGGGAGTCAGATTTAATTCGGAAAGGCTGTCCGTTATTTTTTTCGCAGATATTCCCGCGTCTATAAGTATATATGTAGTATCTGAGCCTGCCAAATAGCAGTTGCCGCTGCTTCCGCTGGACAGGGAGCAAAATTTGAATGACAATTTATATTCCTCCTTCAGTTATATGCAGGTATGTAAGTTACATTGTTGTCTGAATCTGTGATTTTCCATGAAGGAAAGGCTGTATCGGAGGTTATTTTTCCGCTATATTCAGAGTCTATTTTATATACAAGAGCTATTTGGGTTATCTTTGTGCCGGCAGTGGAATCTTCTGATTGCATCAGCTTCATATATTTCAAAAGCGCAGTCGAAACAGGAATTATATCTCTGCGGCTTTTTCCTGCCTGCTCAGCTGTAGCCCAGTTTCTCGTAAGTCCAATCACTCCGCTTGAAGAAACCGTGCAGATGAGATAGCAGTCTTCTATTTTATAATCTTCATAAAAGTTGCCATAGCTTACCATATACAGCGAGTTGTCTTCATCAGACTTATACACATTGCACATTTTGATACTTGAGTTTCTGCCTGAGGGCAGATTCAGTGATTCAACAAAGTCATCAGCCAGCTTTTGGGCTGCGGCTTCGTCAAAAGTCTGAGTTTTTTGCGACGGCGTGTAAGAATAAGTGCCGTTTTCTTCATCATAAGTTAAAGTGATTACAGGCATTGCGTCGTCTGTAAGCGGAATATCCGCCGAAACTGTTATATTGTTTTTTTTCAAGATTGCCAGCGTATCTGCAAGTAACTCCGAATCATCGGAACTTTTGTCTTTATCCGGCGCTATTATCATATAGATAAGAAGCAGATTTGTCAGAATCAGTGCGACAATCAATATGTTTTTTATTCTGGACCATTCCATATTTTTTAAGCCCTTTCATCTATATATCCCAGATATTCTCCGCTATATAAGTCGAAGAATATGTAAAAATCCGAGAAATCTATTACCCATGCGGGTACAAATTTTTGAGTTTCGCCCTCATAATCCTGTCCCCAGTAACCGACATTTACAGAAGTTATGCTGCTTATAGTTATATCAAAAATATCCATGCTGCCATCTCCCGGAACAATCAGATCCTTTTCAAGAAGAATTTCAGCAATTTTTTGATAATTATAGGACAGAATCGTCACCATTGAGGCATTTTGCGTGTTGCTTTCCGCTGAATCCAATATTTGCGCAGGATTATGAGCCTCGATATTTCTCGTATAATTTGTAACCTGATCACCGGTAATTTCTATTGTGATTTCGGAAGTATTGGTTCGATAAAGCGAAATATTGTCATAGTATACGGAAAATACAAACGTATATGAACTTGCTTTGGGCGAAGTTTTTTTCGATACGTTAGTAAGCCGGGTCTCGAGCTGTTTGCCGTCAGGAGAAGACCAGCTTCCGTGATCGGCAATAAAGTTTGTTGCGATTGAAAAAGCCTCTTTATAATCTACGGAGTCGCTTTCAGATGATGAGGTTTTCTGAAATTCAAACTTACCGTTTTCATAAATGTTGAGGATTTTCTGCCCATATCCGTACATATAAGTTATTGTGCCGTTATCGTCTATAATTTTTCGCACAAAATCTAAGCTTTTGCCGAAAAATGTTTCGGCAAGCTCTTTTTCGTAATTTTTTACACCTTCCGATGTGCTGTGAGGACAGGAGACTGCGGGAAGTGAGTATGACGTATAAAATGGCATCATAGTCTGATTTTCGGTTCCCAAAAGCATCGATATCGGGTAGTATTGGTTCGGCCGGCTTTGCGACAATTCATCTATGCTTTGACTGAGCTGTTCGAGATTTAAATCCGAAATTACCCGAAAATATTTGCCGCTGCTGTCGTCTTTTATAAAAATGCTGGAAGTGCTTGCTTCCGAATATGCAAGAGACGAAATGCTGCGGAAATCGCTAAGCTGTCCGTAATTAGAAGCGCCCATGACTTCAAGAAGTTCTACAGGCAGGTCATAGCCAAATATATATTCTATGGATTTCATATATACAGTTTCTTCCCATTGCTCGGCAGAAATCTCTTCGATCACGAGATCGTCTGTCTGTGAAAACTCAATATATATAGGTAGAAAGGCTGACCACAGATCCGCCGCCTCCTGTTGGCAAATACTGTGAGTCCCGTCGCCAAAATTAACCTGAACTGTCTGAGGGTATACAAAAGAAGATGCCTCCGGAATATCCTCGCCGGCAAATCTGGACGATGAAAACCTCTCATCAACAGATTGCTTTATTCCTGACAGGGAAGCATTCTCCCAATAAAAATACGAAAGTAGTACCGTAGATAAAAACAGTACTACTATTAAAATTGTCTTGAATCTTTCTCTGTAAGCTGTATTATTCACTTATATCCACCGTTGAGGAGCCGAAGAGACTCTTAAATACACTTTGGAAAAACAGAACCTTGCTCGATGGCTGAGATTCATAAACAGAATTGTTTACCAGCTTGGAAGCGGAAGGCTTTGCAATAAAATATTTACTGTATGAGGATACAGCATTGCCGTTTTCTAAAATATCCACTTTGAGTGAATAAAGCCCGGGCTCAATATTGTTTATCTGTTTGGTATAGAAGTTTATATTATCTTCGGTCAGAAAGACATCCGGAATCCCAACTTGTTCTTTGAGAGTAAAGGCAACAGCAGGAACTTCCGCAATGGAAGCAGCCGAAGAATAATTCGGATACGAATATAGAGTAAAGCGCAACGCAGAGCCTTCGGAAACTTTAACCGATACTAACAGGTTGTCACAATATACAATGCCGTCGGTATTTGTCTGAGGACTTATTATGCTATATGTACTGTCGTCTGCAAATGATACGGAGAAAGAGCAAATGCAAAGCACAAGAATCATCAATATTAAACATATTTTTCTTCTCATTTCATTCTCCTCCTAAAATATACTTACAGACAAGTATAAGATATAAATGTTACAAAAATATTACGACGCATTTAAATGAAATTTACACTATTGTCGCTTGCAAAAAACATTGCGCCGCAACCCTCTTTACAGTAAAATCTTTAGTGGATTGAGAGGACATTTTTATGAAAATATTAAAATTATACACAGACGGAGCCTGCTCGGGCAATCAGAACAAAGAAAATATAGGTGGCTGGGGCGCCGTGCTCGAATATGGGGAACACAGGAAAGAAATATACGGAGGCGAGTTTAATACCACAAACAATCGGATGGAGATGACCGCGCTGCTCAGGGCTTTTCAGGCGATTAAGAAAGACGGGCAGGATATTTGGGTATTTTCGGACAGCTCGTATCTTATGAACTGTTTTAGAGATAAATGGTATGTTAAGTGGATGAAGAACGGATGGAAAAATAGTGCGGGAAATGCTGTTGAAAACAAGGATCTCTGGCAGGAGCTTATACCATATCTGAGCAAACATAAAATACAATTTTTCAGAGTAAAAGGACATGTCAACCTTAAAAGCAAAACGACTAATATAGATAAGCTTTACGAAACTTTCAAGGAATGGAACGGCGAGAGCTTCACCAGAGAGGATTTTGAATATGTTACAGAGATGAACAACCTTGCGGATCGCCTTGCAAACAAATGGATGGATGAAAACCGATGCAATTAGTGGGCAATTAGTGGGACGGAAAATAAATTAAAAACTACTTGAAATGAGTGTTCTATCATGATATCATAACAAATGCAGCATCCCTCGGATTCTTCCGGTGAGATGGGTTCTGTGCAATATACATCCGTGAACGTGTCAGGTCCGGAAGGAAGCAGCAATAAGCGGAAACGTATATGTGCCACAGGCAAGCCTGTTTTGCCGGAAGAGTTCGGGGGATGTTTTTTTATTAGAGTAAGAATTTTGCCCTGATTCGTTGTGGGCAAACCAATAACATTGTATACTATCGTCGCAAAAACATAGGAATGATGCTAAATGAAAAGAAATAAAGTGATAGATCGGGTATTTAGGGAAAATTCTAAAAAAATAATATTTGTGATAAAGTCGGCAGGTTGTGAGCAACAGGATGTTGAGGATGTTTTACATCAGACTATGCTGATGGCATTAGAGAATTTCGGACAACTGAAAGACCATTCTAAAGCTGTATCCTGGTGTATCAAAATAGCAATAAATATTACATACAGAAAATTGCAGCAAGAGGGTAGAACGTGTTCGGCTGATTTTTTTAATGAACAGGAATTTAATCAAGTCAATGAAAGATGTCATTACAACCTTACTCAATATGACATGGAGAATGTGGAATTAAGAATGGATCTGAAAAATATAATGGATAAAATTTCGCCGAAATATTCCACGCCGCTCCAGATGAAGGCAGTCTATGGATTTAAGTATGAAGAGATAGCCGAGACGCTTGGGCTAAGAGTAGGAACTGTGAGATCAAGAATAAACAGAGCTAAAAAACTTTTAGAAAAAATCATTGAAAAGGAAAACGAAAAAGAAAAGGAACCGGATGAGGCCGTTGAATAGGTGAATATCATGATGAATGATGAAAAATTCGAAGCGTTTCTGAAAGAGCTTTATGAAGAAAAAATAGATGAGCAGCCCTCTGCCGAAAATATGGGTATAGATGTGGAGAAGTTATTGAACTCCGCTTATAATGAGAAGGCAAAGAAAGATAGAGAAAAGAGAAGAAAGAAACTTTTTAAGCAGGTTTCGGCTGCGGTGGTGGTTTTTGCTCTGATTTTAACCTCTATTGCGATATTTTCTCCTGAAGGTTATGCGGATATTTTCAGATTTATGGTTCAGAGAGACAGCCGCGGGAACGAAAACGTAATGGATAATCTCATAGGAGAGGAGCAGGACAGCGTAAAAATTATTGAGGTTTACGATTTGTCGGAGCTGGATTCTATATTGGGAGTTAAAGTAAAATATTCAGAATATATTACAAAAAATTATGGAGAATATGTGGCGGAGGTGGCTGAAAGCTACGGCGAAGTTATCTCTGCGCACATAGAATTTTCTTCTCCTGAGGATAGAACGCTCATAATTTATCATATCATGCCTTTAGAATACAAAAAAACGTCTTCGTATGTGTTTGATATTTTTGAAAATAAAGTATCAATAATTAATAAAGATGATATAGAATACAGCTATTATATTGATGAGGAAAGCGAGAGGAGCAATATATTCTGGCAGGACGATGAATATTTTTATTACTTAGAGGGAGATTTCGGCTGGGATGAAGCTGTTGAAATTGTGGAAACCATGGAATAAATATTAATCCAAATTCCGTAGGATGCGACCTGCGTGTCGTTCCACATAAATGCGCATTTTTCAACGATTTGTCGTAGGGAACGGTTCGTAACCGTTCCGTGAACTATGGGGTCTGCGCGGCACAAGCCTTGCAAACATATGAC
>CAVIBE010000203.1:0-7701 GCA_963640885.1 Oscillospiraceae bacterium
CAATAGAATTAGGAAAGGACTTGGAGTGCTTGGAACATAGAAAAGGCATAGTTACTCAGATTATCGGTCCGGTTCTCGACATCAGGTTTGACTCAGAGAATATGCCGGCACTGAGAAATGCTATCGAAATCAAAGTTGGCGACAATAAGATTGTTGCTGAAGTTGCACAGCATATCGGTGATGATATCGTAAGATGTATCGCCATGTCATCTACAGATGGTCTCGAAAGAGGCACAGAGGCTGTTGACACAGGCGGCCCTATCACAGTACCTGTAGGTGAGGCAGTACTCGGAAGATTATTCAATCTTCTCGGTGAAACTATAGATAACAAAGGCCCTGTTAAGACAAAAGAAAGAGCTCCTATTCACAGAAAGGCTCCTTCATTTGAAGAGCAGGATACAACATCACAGATCTTTGAAACAGGTATCAAGGTAGTAGACTTGATGGCTCCGTTCACAAGAGGTGGTAAGGTTGGTCTGTTCGGTGGTGCCGGCGTTGGTAAGACAGTTCTTATTCAGGAACTTATCAATAATATCGCTACACAGCACGGTGGTATTTCCGTATTCGCAGGTGTAGGCGAAAGAACACGTGAAGGTAACGATTTATACTATGAAATGACAGATTCAGGTGTAATCGGTAAAACTGCCATGGTATTCGGTCAGATGAACGAACCGCCCGGAGCTCGTATGAGAGTTGCTCTTTCAGGTCTGACAATGGCTGAATATTTCAGAGATGTTAAAGGTCAGGACGTATTGCTCTTCATCGACAACATCTTCAGATTTACACAGGCAGGTTCTGAAGTATCCGCTCTGCTCGGTCGTATGCCATCAGCCGTAGGTTATCAGCCTACACTGGCTACAGAAATGGGTGAACTTCAGGAAAGAATCACATCAACAAAGAAGGGTTCTATCACATCCGTACAGGCCGTATACGTTCCTGCGGACGACTTGACCGACCCTGCTCCGGCTACAACATTTGCTCACTTGGACGCAAGAGTTGTATTATCCAGAGCGATTACAGAAATCGGTATTTATCCGGCTGTAGACCCGCTTGATTCTTCTTCAAGAATCATGGATCCGCTGGTTCTGGGTGAAGAACATTATACTGTAGCTCGTAAAGTACAGGAAATCCTTCAGAGATATAACGAACTTCAGGATATCATTGCTATTCTGGGTATGGACGAACTCGGTGACGACGATAAGGTTATCGTAGCTCGTGCAAGAAGAGTACAGAGATTCCTGTCACAGCCGTTCCACGTAGCTGAACAGTTCACAGGTATGGCTGGTAAATATGTACCTATCGCTGAAACAGTAAGAGGCTTCAAAGAAATCCTCGAAGGTAAATATGATGATATTCCTGAGTCAGCATTTATGTTTGCAGGTTCAATCGATGAAGTAGTAGCAAAAGCTAACGAACAGTAGTAGGAGGTGACGTAATGGCACAACCATTTCATCTCGAAGTAGTTACACCAGCAAATAAATTATACGAGGGTGACGCCGATATGGTAGTCGTAAGAACAGTTGAAGGTGACGAAGCTTTTCTTTACGACCATATCCATACAAATGCTATCATGGGCAAAGGCCCGATGAAAATCAGAGTAGGCGCTGAAGATATGAGATATGCTTATTGTGAGGGCGGGTTTGTTAAAGTAAACGAATCAGGTGTTACCGTTGTAGCTAAAGTTGCTGAATGGAAAGAAAAACCGCAAGAATAGTTTTATTTTTCCGGTTTGAGCAAACGCTCAGCAATAAAATATGTTAAAACGCAGCCGTCAGACGAATTGAAGTTTTGGCGGTTGCTTTTATTTTTTGTCGAAAATGCCCCAAAAAGCCGGAAAAATCAATCAAAAAACTTTACTTATCTATTCTTGTTGTATTGACCCTAAACTGTATGGTATAATTTTATATTATGTATATTCGGAGAGGGTTCCATCCGCCTCTCTTGCGAAGGAGGAAAAAACATGGAGAAAAAGACTTTTTATATTACAACACCTATATATTACCCGAGTTCCAATCTTCACATAGGTCACACATATTGCACGGTAGCGGCAGATGCTATGGCAAGATTCAAGAGATTGCAAGGCTATGACGTAATGTTCCTCACAGGAACGGACGAACACGGTCAGAAGCTTCAGAGAATTGCGGAACAAAACAATATGAAGCCAATCGATTACATTGACAAGATTGTAGACGGAGTAAAAGAACTTTGGAAGACTATGGAAATCTCCTATGATGATTTCATCAGAACTACTGAGCAAAGACATACTAAGAGAGTACAGCAGATATTTATGAAGATGTACGAAAAAGGGGATATATATAAGAGTGCTTATGAGGGACTTTATTGTACTCCTTGTGAATCTTTTTGGACAGAAACTCAGCTGGTGGACGGAAAATGCCCTGATTGCGGAAGACCTGTCGAAAAAATGAAAGAAGAGGCTTATTTCTTCAAACTCTCAAAATATCAGGACAGAGTTCTTGAGCTGCTCGAAACGCCGGGATTCCTTGAACCTGAAGCAAGAAGAAATGAAATGATAAACTTTGTAAAGCAGGGGCTTGATGATCTTTGTATCTCAAGATCGACATTTGACTGGGGAATCCCTGTACCTATAGACGAAAAACACGTAATTTATGTATGGCTTGACGCGCTTACAAATTATATAACAGCTTTGGGTTATCCTGATGATCCTGAAAATTATAACAAATATTGGCCTGTAGATGTGCATCTTGTAGGCAAGGAAATAGTAAGATTCCATTCGATTATCTGGCCGGCAATGCTCATGTCGGTTGAACTTCCTCTGCCTAAAAAGGTATTCGGTCATGGCTGGATTCTCCTGGAGGGCGGCAAAATGTCAAAATCCAGAGGAAATATAGTTGACCCTGTTGTGCTTATAAACAAGTATGGCGTAGATGCGCTTAAATATTTCCTGTTAAGAGAGTATTCTTTCGGAAATGACGGCGTTTTTACAAACGAGGTGCTTCTCAACAGACTCAATTCGGATTTGGCAAACGATCTCGGCAATTTGGTAAGCAGAACTGTTTCCATGATTGAAAAATACGACGGAGGAGTTATTCCGGCTCACGATGTGGCTGGCGAATTTGATGACGACCTTATTGCTGTAGCGATCGGTGCGGCTGCAAAGGTTGAGGCATATATGAACAAGATGAACTACAGCGCTGCTTTGGAAGAAATCTGGACTGTAGTAAGAAGAACCAACAAATATATAGATGAGACAACTCCGTGGATTTTGGCTAAAAATGAAGCTGATAAAGGCAGACTTGATACAGTTATGTACAATCTGGCTGAGACGATTCGTATAATATCCGTGCTTATCCTGCCATTCATGCACCATACTTCAAAAGAAATGTGGAAGCAGCTCGGAATTAAAGAAGGCGAAGGAACCGGCTGGGAAGATACGTTCAAATTTGGACTTATAAAAGTAGGAACAAAGGTTGAAAAAGGTCCGGCTCTGTTCCCGAGAATTGACATTGAAAAAGAGCTGGCTGATCTTATGAGCATGGAAGGAACGGGAAACGCCAGCAAGGCTGAGGAAAAGAAGGAAGAGACTGCTGAAGAAGCAAAACCGGAAATAACCATAGACGATTTTGATAAAATAGAGCTTAAAACCGGAAAAATCATAGAATGTAAAAAGCATCCTAAGGCTGACAAGCTTTTAGTATCACAGGTAAAAATGGGCGATGAAGTGAGACAGATTGTTTCGGGCGTTGCAAAATATTATACACCAGAGGATATGGTTGGCAAAACTGTTACGGTTGTGTCAAATCTCAAACCGGTAAAACTCAGAGGCGAAATGTCTCAGGGCATGATACTGTTTGCGGATGACAAGGACGGTACTTTGAAATTTGTAACAACAGATGCGCAAGACGGCTGCACTGTAAAATAGGGAAATGCAAATGCGCATCGCGAAAATCTTTCGGATGTGCATTTGTAGTTAAATATGATTAATGAAAAGATATATGGTTTTGATAAAAAGGAGAAAAAATGGCTGGATTATTTGATTCGCATACTCACTTAAATGATGAGTGGATAATGGAGGATCTTGACGATATTGTAAAAAGAATAGAGGAAACCGGTCTTGAGTTTGTGATGAATGTGGGCTGCGACCTTGAAAGCTCGCTTCTTGCCGTAAATCAGGTTCAAAAATATGAGTGGTGCTATGCGGCGGTAGGCTGTCATCCTCATGAAGTTAAGTCTATGGATGATATGACGCTTCTGATGATTAAAAACCTTGCGAGAAAGCCGAAAGTAATGGCTATAGGCGAGATTGGATTAGACTTTTATTATGACAATTCTCCGAGAGATTGCCAGAGAGAGTGGTTCAGAAAGCAGATAAGGCTGGCTAAGGAGATAGGCAAGCCGATCATAATTCATGACAGAGATGCGCATGAGGAAACTATGCAGATTTTGAAAGAAGAGGAGGCTTTTTCGACCGGAGTTCTGCTTCATTGTTATTCCGGAAGCGCAGAAATGGCGAAGCAGTACGTGAAGCTCGGAGCAATGCTCTCAATTCCCGGAACGATAACTTATAAAAATAATAAAAAGCAGAGAGAGGTTGTGGAAACCATACCTCTTGAATACCTGATGATAGAGACGGATGCACCGTATCTGACGCCGGAACCGTTTCGCGGCAAGCGAAATGAGCCGTCTTATGTGAAATATACGGCACAAAAAGTTGCAGAAATTGCGAATTGCGATTATGAAACTGTTGTAAGGGTTACAAATGAGAATGCCCGCAGATTTTTCGGAATCTGAGATTATACAAAATACATGATTTGATTTTATCAAAAGTGGCAGAAAGATATGGCGACGAAGAAAAGGACGATATGTCTGTGCCGGCTTTTTCTGTTAATTAAAAATTTATTTGATTTTTTGCTTGCTGTTTGTATAATTAAACCCAAGAGAGGTTTGTAAAATGAATGGTATAATTGAAAAAATCAAAAATACTGTAAAGCAACATGGACTTATTGACAGAGGTGACAATCTGGTAATAGGTTTTTCCGGCGGACCGGATTCTGCTTGTCTGGTTCAGTCTATGTGTTCGCTTAAAGAATATTTTGGGATAAATAGGATTGCGGCGGTGCATATTAATCATATGTATCGCGGAGAGGATGCTTACCGTGACGAGAAATTTTCTGAAGAATTTTGCAGAGAAAGAGGCATCCTTTTTTTTTGCGCACCGTTACGATGTAGAAAAAATGGCTCGCGAGCAAAAAATGAGCACAGAGGAAATGGGAAGAAAGCTCAGATATGGAGCTTTTGCACAGGCGGCTGAAAACTTAGGAGGAGCTAAAATTGCTGTTGCTCACAACCGTCAGGACCAGGCGGAGACTTTGCTCATGAGGCTGGCGAGAGGAACGGGAACAGAAGGTCTTTGCGGGATTGAATACAGCCGTGAGGGTGGAATAATAAGGCCTTTGCTTGATTGCGACAGAAATGAAATCGAGAAATATTGCGAGAGTGAAAATCTTATGCCTCGAACGGATTTGACAAATCTTCAGCCTATATATACCAGAAATGTCGTGCGGCTTAAAGTGATTCCTTATATAAATGAAACTATGGGTTGTGATATTGTGAAATCGCTCGCGGCGCTTTCTGATATAGCTAAAGAGGACAAGGATTTTATTTCAGGATTTGTGAATGAAGCGATGAAAGGTTTTTGCATCAGCGACGGACGCGGTGAAATATCGAGAGATTTGCTGAAAAATCTGCATCCGGCTGTCAGAAAGAGGGTTGTAAGCAAGTGTTTTGCTGAAATCGGCCTGGTAAATGACATAGGCTCGGTTCATTTGGAGGCGGCGCAGCACCTGCTTCTTTCCCAAAAAACGACTGCTGATTTGGAATTTCCTCATAAATATGTTATGAAATGCAGGTATGACAAGGTTTTTTTCGTCAAAGTTCATCAAAATGACACAATAGAGTATAAGATAGATTGTAAAATAATTAACAAAGAAGAATTGCCGCCTGAGATTGCGTGGGCCAATACGGATAGGCGAAATCTGAAATATCAGTTATTTGACTATGATAAGATTGAAAAAGCGCCAGGAGAGGTAGTGCTGAGATACAGAAAGGCGGGAGATGTTATTTCTCCGGCAGGATTTAAGGGGACAAAAAAGCTTAAAGAATATTTTATCGACAAAAAAATAGACCGGGATTTGAGGGACAGGATTCCGCTCGTATGCGTTGGGAGCAAGGTTCTCTGGATATACGGTTATGATATCAACGGGAAATTTGTTGCCGACAAGAGCAGCCAGCGGATATTGATGGTTAATATGTTGAAATGATTTGGCTGATGTGATAAAATACTATGAGCTACATATATAAGGAGGATAATAGTGAATAAAAAAGCACTTCGAGGAATAGGCTTATATTTCGCAATATTCCTGATAATTTTAATGACGGTATTCTTTTATTATGATCAACCCGAAGAACAGGTGAAAGAAATACCTTTTTCTGATATGATAACTGAGCTGGCTAACCAGAATATGTCGAGTATACACATGGATAATACGGTATTAACCGGAACTCTTAAAGATACAGGTGAGACGGTAGTATCGTATGCCTCTACCCAGATGGAAGCGAACGTGATTTTTACTAAATACGTGTTGCCACAAGCGGAAGAAGGGATAATAGAGGTAACTTCAGACGAGCCTAAGACGACTTCGTGGTTTATGTCTATGCTGCCTACTTTCCTGATACTGATAGTATTTATTGCCGTATGGTTCTTCTTTATGAATCACGCTCAGGGCGGCGGCGGAAAGGTAATGGGATTCGGCAAAACGAGAGCAACTCTGCACAAGGAGGAAGAACTCAAGAAAGTAACTTTTAAAGATGTAGCCGGTCTTGAAGAAGAAAAGGAAGAACTCGAGGAAATTGTAGATTTTCTCAAAAATCCGGGAAAATATATCGGCTTGGGCGCGAGAATTCCAAAAGGAATACTGCTTGTAGGTCCTCCGGGAACAGGAAAAACTTATATCTCAAAAGCTACTGCCGGTGAGGCGGGAGTGCCGTTTTACAGCATAAGCGGCTCGGACTTCGTTGAAATGTTTGTCGGCGTAGGTGCTTCAAGAGTAAGAGATATGTTTGCCGAAGCGAAGAAAAATCATCCGTGCATAGTTTTCATAGATGAAATCGATGCTGTAGGTCGTAAGAGAGGCGCAGGTCTTGGCGGAGGACATGACGAAAGAGAACAGACTCTGAACCAGCTTCTGGTTGAGATGGACGGCTTTGGCGAAAACGAGGGCATAATCGTAATTGCGGCTACAAATAGACCTGATGTACTTGACCCGGCGCTTTTAAGACCGGGCAGATTTGACAGACAGGTTGTAATTGATATTCCTGACCTTAAAGGCAGAGAAGAAATTATTGCTGTACATTCAAAGAATAAACCGTTGGCTGACGACGTCAATGTTGAGGTTCTTGCTAAGAGAACTCCGGGATTCACACCGGCTGACATTGAAAACATGCTGAATGAGGCTGCAATATTGGCTGCAAGATATAATATGCCTAAGATAGATATGGATACTATAGAGACTGCGATAACAAAAGTTATTGCCGGTCCGGAAAAGAAGAGCAGAATAATAAGCGACAAGGAAAAAAGGCTTACTGCTTATCACGAAGCAGGTCATGCGGTTGTTGCAACTCTTTTGCCTGACACGGATAAGGTTCATCAGGTTACTATAATAC
>CAVIBE010000204.1:0-4145 GCA_963640885.1 Oscillospiraceae bacterium
GTCCATAGCGTCCGGGGAATATTTATCCGCGCCTATCATTTGAGCATAATCCTCACTAAGCACCGCTCCGCCAACAACAACCTTTATATCAGAGCCTTCTTCTCTCAAAAGATTTATCGTATCCTCCATCGCAGGCACAGTAGTAGTCATAAGCGCACTCAGACCGACCAGGCGGCATCCGCTCTCTCTAACACAATCCCTGATTGCCTCAGGCGAAACATCCTTGCCCAAATCTATGACGCTGAATCCATAGCTCTGAAGCAACACTTTTACGATATTCTTGCCTATATCATGAATATCGCCCTTAACCGTAGCGAGTATAACGCTTCTTTTCTCATCACCCTCTTCAGAAAGCGGGAGTTTTTCTTTGATAACTTCAAAAGCTCCCGAAGCAGCCTCCGCACTCATAAGAAGCTGAGGAAGATATGCGCGTTTTTCCTCAAAATCCTTTCCTATTATATTCAGCGCAGGCACAACATGGTTGTTTATCAAATCCAAAGGTTCAAAAGAAGCGAGCATTTCAGCCGCCGCCTTGACCGCCTTGTCCTTCATTCCCTTTATAATAAAATATTTAAGCCCTGATTCCGGGTTTTCTCCCTGAGAATTTGCCGCTTTCGCCGAGCTCTTATCGTTTTTTTCGCTTTTTTCGTTTTTCGCTGAATCCGCAAAAACAAGCGGAACTTTTTCGGCTTTTGATTCGGCATATCCTATATATTCAATACAGCTTTCATCAAAACAGTTCAATGCTCTGTGAGCATAATAAACATCCATCATCGCTTCCGAGAAAGGATTCATTATCGCACAATTCATACCCCGCTCAAGCGCATTTGCAAAAAATACCGAATTAATTATGTCACGCTTAGGCAGTCCAAACGAAATATTGGAAACACCAAGGCTTGTTTTTATTCCTTTTTCGTGCAAAGTCTGTATAACTTCCAGAGCAACCCGCGCGCTCGTAGCGTTTGACGAAATCGTCATAGCCAGCGGGTCAACAATTATATCTTTTGTTTCAATTCCGTATTCTTTAGCTTTTTCGATAATCTCAAGCACGATTGCAATCCTGCCCTCGGCAGTCTCCGGGATTCCTTCTTCGCTGATAGTCAGCGCAATAACCGTTCCTCCGTATTTTTTGACAAGAGGAAATACCGCTTCCATAACCTCAGGTTTTCCATTTACGGAATTTACCAAAGGCTTGCCATTATAAACTCTAAGACCTGCTTCCATCGCCTGTGGGTCAGAAGTGTCAATTTGAAGAGGCAGCGCCGTTACGCTCTGAAGCTCTTTTACAGCCAGCTTCATCATATCCGGCTCATAAATTTCCGGAAGTCCTACATTTACGTCCAGAATATGCGCCCCGGCTTCTTCCTGTTTTATGCCTTCGTTTAAGATATAATCCATATCGCAGTTTTTTAAAGCCGCTTTCAGCTTGGATTTTCCTGTCGGATTTATCCTCTCGCCTATCAGCACAGGGTCATCGCCTATAACAACCTCGTGAGTATAAGAGGATACCATCGTTATATTCTTTTTTTTCGGAAGCGAGTACGGCAAAACGGATATTTTTTCAACCATCTTTTTGATATGCTCCGGCGTTGTTCCGCAGCAGCCGCCAAGAAGCGTGCCGCCCTGTTCAGCTATCTTTATCATATATTCAGCGAACATCTCAGGATTTATGTCAAACACAGTCTCTCCGCCAACAACCTTAGGCAAACCCGCATTAGGCTTTACAATAAGAGGCAGGGAAGAATATTTTTTAAACTCTCCGATTATTTCGAGCATTTTGTCAGGTCCGAAAGAGCAATTCATTCCCAAAGCGTCAACGCCCAGTCCTTCGAGCATGGCAATCATCGCGCCCGGATTTGCTCCCGTCATCAGCCGCCCGCTATCATCATAAGCATTCGAGACAAAGATAGGCAGGTCGCAGTTTTCTTTTGCTGCCAAAACAGCCGCCTTAGTCTCATAAGCATCGTTCATCGTCTCTATCATTATGAGGTCAGCACCGTATTTTGCCGCTGCTTTTACGTTATCCGCAAAAATCGAAACGGCTTCTTCAAATGGCAATGTCCCCAAAGGTTCGAGCAGCTTGCCAAGAGGTCCCATATCAAAACCTACAAACCTGTCCTCTTTTCCGTCTGTTGCAATTTTTGCACACTTTATCGCCGCTTCGATCAGCTCCTCATAATTGCTGAATTTTTCGCGATTTATGCCAAAAGTATTCGACAAAACTATATTGCTGCCCGCTTCAAAATACGCGCGGTGTGTATTTATTATTCTCTCCGGATGATTAATATTCCAATACTCAGGCTTTTCACCCGGCTGAAGGCCCATCGCCTGAAGCAGTGTTCCCATACCTCCGTCAAGGTATAATCTTTTTTCTTTTATCAATTCAGTTAGCTTATTCATATTTTATCCCCATAATAGCTGTAATAGATTTTGATGGCGTCATGAAAAATGTCTCATTTAGCGTTATCCCCAGATATTTTTCGGCATTAAGCCGCTCGAGCAGCTTCTTTTGATTTTCTATGCCGCAATCGCCATAGCCGGGGCTGTACCTCGGTCGCCACACTTTTCCCTTTCGCTTCATTTCATTTTTGCGGATTTCGAGGTCGGCATAATCGCATAAAGCTTCTACCGCCGCTGACGCCAAAGCGTCTGTTATAAAAAGCTCTCCTGTGGATTTTATTTTCAGTCTGTGCATAAGCCTGTCAGCGCCTATCCCAAGCGTTACCGCCATCATGTAAGCGCAGCTACATCCATTCAGATTTTTGTATAAATCCCTGCTCTTTATCTTTGTGAATCCGAAGTCGCATACTCCCTCTTCGGGAAATCTCAAATCAAGTCTTGCATAAGCGTACCGACAGTCGAGAGAAGCCGCAAGCTCAGCTTTGCACTTTGCAACTTCCGGTGAATCGAGACGGCACTTTGCTCCTATTCTGCACTGAAATTCCCTTTCCGATATAATCAATTCGCCCGCTTCAAGCGAGCCACATACAATATCAGCATATATCATTTTATTATTTCCGATAAATTTCTCTTAATCTGTTCCGCAACATCAGGCTTATTCATAGAATATACGTGTACCGCATTTATACCGTTTGCATACAAATCTATAATCTGGGCGGTTGCATATGCTATTCCCGCCTGCTTCATCGCCTCCGGCTTATCAGCATATCTGTCAACAATCCTGATAAATTGCTGAGGGAGAGCATTTCCCGAAATCGAACAGAGCCTCTTAATCTGAGTAGCGCTTGTCACCGGCATTACGCCCGCCACGACAGGCACATCAATGCCCGCTTTAAGCATTCTGTACATAAAATTGTACAGAATATTGTTGTCAAAAAACATCTGAGTTGTCAAAAACTCACAGCCGGATTCAACCTTTCTCTTCAGATATTCAATGTCTTTTACGCTGTTTTCGCTTTCCGGATGCGTTTCCGGATAGCAAGCTCCGCCTATACAGAAATTATCGTCAAACCGCTTGATTTCGTCTATAAGCTCGTATGCGTAGTGGTATTGCAAATTATCCATACACAGATCTTCAGGGATATCGCCCCTAAGCGCCAAAATATTTTCTATACACAGCTCTTTCAGATGCACCAGCTCCTCGTGTATTTTTTCCTTAGAGGACGACACACAGGTCAAATGCGCCAGCGATGTCACTCCGAGTTTCTGAAGTCTGGCGGCTATATTTGCCGTATATTCCGAAGTTCCGCCGCCTGCGCCATAAGTCACGCTCATATAATCCGGCTTTATTTCAGCAATCCTTTCTGCCGCCTGCATAACGCTCTCATATTTGTCGTCTGTTTTGGGTGGAAACACTTCAAATGACAGGCTCGGTCTTTCTCCCTTT
Organism: Oscillospiraceae bacterium; assembly: GCA_963640885.1. Lineage (GTDB taxonomy): Bacteria > Bacillota > Clostridia > Peptostreptococcales > Anaerovoracaceae > UBA1739. The sequence goes on from CAVIBE010000204.1 coordinate 3,848, forward strand.
ATTATATCTGTTATTTTCATCTATGTACCTCTCGTCAATCGTTTTCGGTCTTGATTACAACAATTCTTTGTTTCAATTCTTTGCTGCAATTTTTTATCAGAATCAGTTATTACAATTAAAGCGAGTTTTCCGCCTCGCTTTATTTGTAACATTATATCATGTCAGAGGCTAAAAATCTTTATATTATCTGCCTCATATTCTTTCTTATTTCCTATATTCAGTTAAAGTCTGAGCCTATATCCCGGCGCAAATATCCCGGTTTCTATAGGCAAAAGCTGTGTTTTCGCCTTCCTTTTCC
>CAVIBE010000205.1:0-2714 GCA_963640885.1 Oscillospiraceae bacterium
CTTTACCAATATAGCTACAGAGTACTATGTTTTGGGCAAAACGACGGAAGTCAGGATCTGTTTAAAATTTGCGTTATTTTTGATCTGCCATAGATATATACGCAAAAAAAACAGGTTTTGTTAGGTTGCAAATACTGTTTTTAAACTTTTTCACTTGCTACCTATAATACTTTATTTGCCGCTACTTTACAATTATTTTTTATATTATATTAACAAATATTGAAAAAATTTTAACAATCAGTCAAGCATCCAATCCAGCAATTCAGCGCTATGCTTAAGCCATGCTTTTTGCGGTACTCCCACATGGTCAGTCTCAGAGAAAACTGTAATCTTTGCGTCAGCATTTTGCTTTTTTAGCGCGGCAATAAAACGCTCCGAAGATTCCGGTTTAACCACCACATCGTTCTCACCCACGAAAGCCCAGACAGGTGTATTTTTAAGGGTCGCAAGTGTTTCGTCTGTGGTATCTATACTTCCGCTCATAGGAGCAACGTGAGAGAATACATCAGGATAAGCCAGTGCCAGATCCCATGTGCCTGTGCCGCCCATGCTGTGTCCTGTGAGGCTGATATTGCTGCGATCTATACTATTTTCTTCACAAACCTTGTCTATGAGCTGCATAACGTTTTTGGCAGCCGGCTTCCAACCTTTTTGTTCTGTAGAAAGCTGCGGAATCAGCACATATGCCGGCACTTCACCCAGCAGACCGTCTGCCAGATATTTGGGAAAACCGTCAGTGTCGGTGAGGACAGACAAATCATTTCCCTTACCATGCCCGCCGTGCAAATAGACAATCAGCGGCATTTCGGGCTTCGCATCAGCAGGAGTATACAACAGATATCCCATAGAGCCAAAAGTGTTTTTTGTCAATACAGAAGAAGTCTTTTCTGATGGAAAATACTCGTCTAAGAGATAGGCTATTTCGGCGCGGCTCGCAGGTCCGCAGAGATCAAGCGTCCCCAGCGCATTGGTAAACAGGCCTTTCGCATTGGCCCATTGGCAGGCATCCGCCGCCCAGTCGCAGCCGTTTTTTACGCTAACCTGAGCTGTACCCTCGACTGATTTGTCATTTGTATAACGCCAGAATACAACCGCAAGCTGCTCGCGCGTCACAGCCTCGTTTACTCCAAAGCTGCCGTCCGGATATCCGGCAAACAGTCCCTTTTGCACGCACCATGAAAGTCCGTCCGTATACCAGGAATTTGGGGTTGTATCAGTAAATGTCACGTCTGTTTCCGGAGCTGAACTGCCTTCGATTCTCCAAAGAATCACTGCCAGCATGGCGCGGGTCAGGGATGCGTCAGGGCTGAAACTGTTATTTCCCGTGCCGTTCATCCAGCCTTCTTCGTACACGGTTTCCACTGCGTCAAAGTACCATTCAGAAGGCGCAACATCTGCAAATCGGGCGTTCGTACTCGCTGCACTTACCGGAAAAATCAAAGCCGACCACAGCACAATAACAGCCATAAGAACAGGTATAATTTTCGGTTTCATAGATTTCCTTCTCCTTTTGCTTATATTTAATGAGCATATTGCGCATAAATGCCCACTTATAAAACTTTTCATATAGTTTATCAAAATATAAAAGGAAATTCAATCAAGGCAGGAGAAACAAATTCATATTTGAAACGGTTCGTTTCTCAACCGTTGCGCGACAAGGTATCTGTTTGAGGCTCCGCGACACATGCCTTGCAAACATACGACAATGTTTGCGCCGACCTATGCTGCGGAGCCTCTATATAATTCGTATATGGAACGCCACAAAAACGTGTATTTTCCAACGATTTCTCGTAGGGAACGGTTCGTAACCGTTTCGCGACCCGCTGCGCCGCGCTCCTTATTCGGTGTAAAAAATGTAATGTTCGACAAAACTTCGGTGTAAAAAATGTAAGGCATTTCTGCCACATTTAACGGTTAAGTGCTTCAGCGTCCCATTCTGTTATGCTGCCGGTAGTTGCGTCGATAGTAAATTCGTACTCGCTGCCATCGTAGATGATTGTACCCTCATACTCAGGACGACCATCATCGTAGTCCAGCTTCCATTCATATATGTCATTTTCAGTCGCACCAGACACTCGTGCAAGTGCAGTTTTCTTAGCATCTGTCTCGCTGAGAGTAGCGCTGTTGCCGCTGCCAACGAGAGTTTTCGATTCGTAATCAGACTGAACGACTTCACCGGTCGCCGCGTCGATTTCATAATCGTATTTTGCACCATCTGCGTACCATTCAATTTCATATACCTGGCGTCCATCGTCATAATCAAGCAAAGTCTTGGTTATGATCGCATCCGCCGCCTTAACTCCGGCATGAGCCAAAGCAATTTCCTGCGCCTTAGCCTTGTCTACCGGCTCATTGGTTGCATTGGTATCAGCCGTTATCTGTCCCTGCTCCACGCTGCTGTGTGAAGTCTGCGGGTCGTTCTGTGACTGCTGCGACGCAGGTGTGTTGCCGCATCCGGTAAGCGCCGCCATCACAAGCATCACAGTCGTTATCAAAATCCATTTTTGTTTCATATGGTTTCCTCCAATCGTGAGTAATATGGGAAGTGTAACAGACAAAAACATACCATGTCAATGCGAAAACGAAATTTATATAAAAAACAAATCGTACACCAATCGCGATATGCCTTATATAAAAATTGATGTACGTTAGCGAACTCTGATTTTTGCAAAAAAAATCAGAGCAAGCGATATAAAGCTTGCTCCGACATGGTC
>CAVIBE010000206.1:0-7691 GCA_963640885.1 Oscillospiraceae bacterium
CATATGGAAATGGAAACGACTCAGATAAAGGGTATTGATTCGACGATAAGAAAGACGAGCGGCGATTTGGCAGAGAATGCAAGTCTTGAGATTCGCGAAAACATAATGACGCACGGAAAGCAGTATGCGAAAACGGATTTTGAAGTGGATTTAAATGGTGCAGGAAGCAGCGCAAATGTTATTTCGCGTTCGGTTGCGAGGGATAAGTCGTTCCAGGAGTTTTTCTCGACAATCAGGGGCAATGCGGCATGCAGCGGGCACAGTGAGTGTGATGCGATAATTATGGATGAGGCGAGTGTGTCGGCAAGTCCGAATCTTACGGCGAATAATATAGATGCGAGCCTTATTCATGAAGCGGCGATCGGAAAGATTGCGGGCGAGCAGCTTATTAAATTGATGACGTTGGGGTTGACAGAGGCCGAGGCGGAGGAACAGATAATTAACGGATTCTTGAAATAGGCATTTACACGGAACGGTTACGAACCGTTCTCTACGGCGGCTTCGCCGAAAATCCGGGTTGCGGAACGACACGCAGGTCGTTAAATACGTAAAAACGTTGGAAAATGCGCATTTATGCAGGGAACGGTTACGAACCGTTCCCTGCGGAATTTTGAAAAATGGTAAAACAACGCATTGTGCTCCATATGAAAATATCGTAGTTGCAAAGACCTGGATTTAGTTGTATAATCTTTTGAAACAGGGGAGCTTGCATGAGCAGGCTGAGAGTAGGCTGTGTCGCCTTGACCCATAACCTGATTTGGATAATGCCAACGTAGGGATATAATTGCATTCTGTTTTTTGCAGATATTCAGCGGATATGTCTTTATTGGCATATCCGTTTTCTGTATTTAAGCCAATTGGCAAGAGAGGAGTGTAAAGAAATGCTTGGAAATTGTTTTGAAAATGTAAGAAAAAACGTACCACTTGTTCACAACATTACAAATTACGTAACCGTTAACGACGTTGCAAACGTGCTGCTCGCCTGCGGAGGAAGCCCGATCATGTCAGACGAACCAGACGACGTAACAGACATAACCACGATATGCGGCGGACTGAACATAAATATCGGCACCCTTAACAAAAGGACGATAGAGAGCATGTTTATCGCAGGAAAACAGTCAAATGCACTGGGACATTTTGTGTTGCTCGATCCTGTAGGCGCAGGCGCTTCACAAATCCGTACAAAGACCGCAATAAAGCTCATGAACGAGCTTAAAATAAGCGCAATCAGAGGAAATATTTCAGAGATAAAAACCCTCGCTAACGGCACAGGAACAACAAAAGGCGTAGACGCCGACGTAGCAGACGCAATTACCGAAGAAACCCTCGACCAGGCAGTGGAATTTGTGAAAAAATTTGCACAGACAACCTCGTCAATCGTTGCCGTTACAGGAGCGATAGATTTGGTTTCGGACGGCAAAACCTGTTATGTTATAAGAAACGGCAGACCTGAAATGGGAAAAATAACCGGAACAGGCTGTCAGCTTTCAGCACTTATGACCGCCTTTGCCGTTGCAAATCCGCAAAACACCCTCGAAGCTTGTGCAGAAGCCGTATGCGCTATGGGGCTTGCCGGCGAAATCGGCTGGAGCAGAATGCAGGACGGAGACGGAAATTCTACATACAGAAATCGCATAATAGACGCAATTTACAATATGGACGGCAAAATTTTGGACAAGGGAGCAAAATATGAAGTGCGCTAAAGAGGATTTGGTTTTATATGCAGTAACCGACCGCCGCTGGCTTGACGGCAGTAGCCTTGCCGAGGCTGTGGAAGAAAGCTTGAAAGGCGGAGTTACCATTTTGCAGCTCAGAGAAAAAGAGCTGGATAACGAAAGTTTTTTGGCAGAGGCTCTGAAGATAAAGGAAGTTTGCCGGAAATATAAAGTGCCGTTTATAGTCAACGACAATGTGGACGTTGCCGCGAAATCAGATGCAGACGGGATTCATGTGGGACAGGAAGACGCAGCTGTCAGCGATGTGAGGAAAAGGGTCGGCGCAGACAAGATAATCGGTGTGTCAGCTCAGACTGTGGAGCAGGCTGTGCTGGCTGAAAGTCAGGGCGCGGACTATCTCGGTGTAGGAGCGGTTTTTAAAACAGGCTCAAAGACCGATGCTGAGGATGTGACGCTTAAAACCTTGCGCGACATCTGTGACGCGGTTTCAATTCCTGTGGTAGCTATAGGCGGAATAACCGAGGACAATTTGAGTTTGCTGTCTGGCAGCGGAATATCCGGAATTGCTGTAATAAGCGCGATTTATGCAAAACCAGACATACAAAAAACGTCTGAGCGCTTGAAAGAAGCTGTATTGAGGATGGTGAAGGAATGATAAAAGGCGCGATTTTTGATTTGGACGGAGTGTTGCTGGATTCCATATCGACATGGAGGAATCTGGGCGAAATATATTTAGGAAGATACGGCTTGACGCCGAAAAGCGACTTAAACGACATACTGTTTTCTATGAGCATGGAGCAGGGAGCGGAATATTTGTGCAAAGATTATGACCTACCACTCACTGCCGCAGAAATACTCGAAGAAATCCATACACTTTTAGAAGATTTTTATTTCAACAAAGTCGAGGCGAAACCGGGCTCAAAGGACGTGCTTGAATTTTTGAAAAAACGGGGAGTGCGGATGGTTGCTGCCACCTCAAGCCCTAAGATTCACGTTGTAAAAGCTCTCGAAAGAAATGAGCTTATGCCATATTTAGAAAAGGTTTTTACGACCGGAGAAATAGGAAAGAGCAAGCATTTTCCTGATATATATCTGGCGGCGGCAGATTTTTTAAAGACCAGCATAAATGAAACCATAGTTTTTGAAGACTCTCTCTATGCGCTTAAAACTGCGGCTGAGGCAGGCTTTATCACTGCCGGAGTTTATGACAAGGACGGAGAGACGGATCAAAAAAGCATGGAGGATAGAGCGGATATTTATCTGAAAGATATAAAATCTATCGTCGATTTATGGGATGACATAGATAAAGATAAATAACAAATATTATGTAAACAAAATCCCTAAAACAGAGAGCACCTTTTAAGCCAAAGCTCTCAGCGGTAAATCGGGGGCACCACTTTTTATCGCTTAATAAAACGTATGATGCTTATATGAAAGGAAGATTATTATGAAGACAGCATTAACGATCGCGGGAAGTGATTCCAGCGCAGGCGCCGGCATCCAGGCAGATATCAAGACAATGATGGCGAACGGCGTTTATGCTATGAGCGCAATCACCGCCTTGACGGCCCAGAATACTACCGGCGTGACTTCGATAATGAATGCAACACCTGAATTTTTAGGACAGGAGTTGGACAGTATATTCACCGACATCTATCCGGATGCAGTGAAAATCGGAATGGTTTCAGAAAAAGAGCTTATTGAAACTATTGCCGACAGACTTAAAAAGTATAAGACAGAGAATATAGTAGTAGATCCTGTTATGGTATCTACCAGCGGCTCAAGACTTATAAGTCCTGATGCGGTTGAAACTTTAAAAAATTGCCTGTTTCCCTTAGCTGACGTGCTGACACCTAATATTCCGGAGATAGAAATTCTTGCGGATATGAGGGTAAATACTTCTGATGATATGATGCTCGCGGCGGAAAAGCTTTCAAAAGCATATGGCTGCGCAGTTTTGTGCAAAGGCGGTCATTCGATAAATGACGCGAATGATTTTTTATATACAAAAGACGGAAAAGGGTACTGGTTTTACGGAAAGAAAGTTGATAATCCGAATACTCACGGAACCGGTTGTACTTTATCATCGGCTATTGCATCGAATCTTGCCAAAGAGCAGGAACTTAGGGAGGCTGTAAAAAATGCCAAAGATTACATATCATGTGTACTCGAAGCGATGCTTGATCTCGGAAGCGGAAGAGGACCTTTAAATCACGGGGCTGCCATAAGCAGCAGATTTTTTAATGATGCTTACTAAAATGAAAGAGGGGAACATAAAAATGACAGAAAGAATGTATACTACACAGATGGATGCTGCAAGAAAAGGAATAATCACACCGGAGCTTGAAAAAGTTGCGCAAAAAGAGCGTATGACTGTTTCGGAACTCATGCCGCTTGTGGCTAGCGGCAAGGTTGTTATTCCTGCAAACAAAAATCACAAATGCCTCAATCCTGAGGGAATAGGCTCAATGCTCAGAACAAAGATTAATGTAAATCTGGGCGTTTCCAGAGATTGCAAGGATTATGATATTGAAATGCAAAAGGTAATGTCGGCCATAGAGATGGGCGGCGAAGCGATAATGGATTTGTCCAGCCATGGCAACACTCAGCCGTTCAGACAAAAGCTGACAAACGAATGTCCGGCGATGATAGGCACAGTGCCTGTTTATGACAGCGTAATTCACTATCAGAGAGATTTGAGCACTCTGAGCGCTAAGGATTTTATTGACGTTGTAAGGCTTCATGCAGAAGACGGAGTAGATTTTGTGACGCTGCATTGCGGGATAACCCGAAAGACGATTGACCAGATTCGCAAACACAAGAGAAAGACAAATATAGTTTCGAGAGGCGGTTCGCTTGTATTTGCGTGGATGTGCATGACAGGCGAGGAAAATCCGTTTTATGAATATTATGACGATATTCTCGAAATTTGCCGGGAATATGATGTTACTATCTCTCTTGGCGATGCCTGCCGCCCGGGATGTCTGGCTGACGCAACTGACGTATGCCAGATTGAGGAGCTCGTGCGACTTGGCGAGCTGACCAAAAGAGCCTGGGAAAAAGATGTTCAGGTTATGGTAGAAGGACCGGGGCACGTTCCTATGGACCAGATTGCAGCTAACATGAAGGTTCAGCAGACGATTTGCATGGGAGCGCCGTTTTATGTGCTTGGGCCGCTTGTTACTGATATTGCACCGGGATATGACCATATAACAGCGGCTATAGGAGGAGCGATGGCGGCGATGAATGGAGCGGCATTTTTGTGTTACGTAACTCCGGCGGAACATCTCGCGCTGCCTAATCTTGAGGATGTAAAGCAGGGAATAATCGCAAGCAAGATAGCTGCTCATGCTGCTGACATAGCAAAAGGCGTAAGAGGAGCGAGAGAGATTGATGATAAGATGGGCGATGCAAGACGTGTGCTCGACTGGGAAGCTCAGTGGGCCTGCGCTATTGACCCTGAGACTGCAAAATCCATTCGTGCCGACCGCTCGCCGGAGCACGAAGATTCCTGCTCGATGTGCGGAAAATTCTGTGCTATAAGAAGCATGAATAAAGCTTTGAACGGCGAATACATTGATATATTATAAAATACGCAAAACACATAAAATACGGCTTATATAAAACTTACATAGGACTTATATAATGTAAATCAAAAAAACAGAAGGGCAGTTCGCATAACGCGGCTGCCCTTTGTGAAAAAAAGAAATAAAAATTAGTTTTTAGTCTGTGATGTCGACCCCATTATGAGTCCTGGCAAGTTAAGGTCTTAGACCCATGCCGCCTTCGAGCGTAATTGTTTCGCCACTCATAAATTTAAAGTCAGGAGAAGCAAGCTGTACGCAGACACGTCCGATTTCGTTTTCAACATCACCATAGTGACCTGCCGGAGGCATCTTTACGTTCGCTTTAAACGCTTCCGGATAAGCATTCTGGAATTCTTCCAGCTTGGCGGTCCATGCCAGCGGGCAAACTACATTAACGTTTATGCCGTCAACACCCCATTCGTTAGCGGCAACTCTCGAAAGACCGCGGATTCCTTCTTTTGCGGCTGCATAAGAGCCTTGTCCCATATTTCCGAACAGACCTGCGCCTGAAGCGAAATTGATAACAGAACCCCTGGTTTCTTTTAAATATGGATAGCAGGCTTTCATGTAGTAGAAAGCTGCGTAAAGACCTGAGTAGATGGCGAGGTCAAATTGTTCGGTCGTGTGGTTTGCGATGGAAATACCCGACGCAGATGCCTGAGCGTTATTAATCAGCACGTCAATTCTGCCAAACTCTTTGATTGCCCGGTCTATAACATTTTGTACGGCAGCTTCGTTATCGTTCTTTGCGTTTACGTCTGCTTGCACAACCAGCACTTTTATGCCATAGAGCTTTTCAAGTTCAGCTTTTGCTTCTTCAAGCTTTTTCAAATTCCGGCCGGTAAGAACAAGATTTGCGCCTTCTTTTGCATAAGCAGTAGCGATACCATAACCGATGGAACCGCATTTTCCATTGCTCAGAACAGCTCGTCCGCCGCCTGTTATGATTGCTGTTTTTCCTTCTAAAAATTTCATGTTCAATCACCTCTCAAAGTGTATGTTCAATCTGCCTGTATTTTAACAAATCGAAAAAAGTAAATCAACACATGCAAAAGCTTAAATTGTTCTATCAAATGGCTTTAAGATAAAAATTTATATTTGCTTAATTTCGCTCAGAAATGAGGAATTGCAGCGGCGAGGAAAAGAAAAGAATATGTACAAAATACGTATAAATGGCGTAATAATTAATAGAAAACGGCGAAAATCGGATTTTTAGCGGAATTTCTGAGGAAGCCCGGAAGCTCAAAGCGCCCGTTTTTTGGCATTAGTAGTTGACATTTTTGAAAAAATATTATAAATTTAATATAGATATAACGAATATATCTCAACCAAAATTGTCGTTATGGCAACGGCCGTAATTATAAATTTTTTTACAGGGAGGACACATGATGAAAAAAGTAGTTTACTACAACGTTGATGACACTCTTGATTTTGAAAATCAGCTCTTAAAAGAATGGGGCGTAGACGACATCGAATTAATCGAATTTAAGAATGGTGAAGACAGAGATAAGCCGGAAGCTTTCTTAGAAGCAGTTAAAGATGCAGATGGTATAGTAGTTGAATTCTTTGATGTAAATGCAGACGTTATTTCAAAGATGGAAGACAAATGCAAGATCGTTGCTCTTCAGGCTATCGGATATTCAAATGTTGATATCGATGCAGCTACAAAGAAGGGTATGGCAGTTACAAACAGCCCTGGATTCTGCACACCGGAAGTTGCTGTTCACACAATCGGTCTTATGCTTGACCTCGAAAGAAAGATTTCAATCCTGAACAGATCAACAGCTAAAGGCGAATGGAATCCACATATCGGTGGACCGATGGTTAGAAGATTAGCAGGACAGACAGTTGGTCTCGTATTCTTCGGTTCAATTCCAAGATACATGATTCCTATCCTCAAAGCTATGGAAATGAAAGTTACATGCTGGGCTCCTACAAAATCAGCTGAATTCCTCGCTGAATTTGGAGTAGAAAAAGTTGAAACATTAGAACAGTTATTAAAAGAATCTGACGTTGTTTCAATGCACTGCCCACTCGTAATGAATGCTACACCGGGCAGACCTGCAACATATCACCTCATGGGCGAAGAACAGTTCAAGATGATGAAAGATTCAGCTTACTTCCTCAATACATCAAGAGGACAGACAGTTGATGAAGCTGCTCTCGTAAAAGCTCTTAAAGAAGGTTGGATCAGAGGCGCTGGTATCGACGTAATCGAAGACGAAGCTACAGAAAAATCAGAACTCTTTGGTATGGAAAATGCTGTTGTTACTCCACATGCTGCTTTCGTATCAGTTGAAGCTTTTGAAGAAGCAAGAGTTATCGCACTCAGACAGTTAGTTGAATTACTTCATGACGGTAAGGTTCCTGAAAACCTCGTTAATAAAGCAGTTGCTGACAAATTGTTCTAATCAGGCTAGTTATACTC
>CAVIBE010000207.1:0-9603 GCA_963640885.1 Oscillospiraceae bacterium
ATCCATAAGGCGCAAGCAAAGGGTTACAGAGATATTGCAGAAGTAGAAAAAAATGCTGACACGCTCAAACCCGGCGACAAGGTATACTCCGTTATGATGAAAAAGGCTGTTATCTTATTCAACATAGGCACAAAGCCTGTGACTGACGGGCTTAACATTTTGGGAGCGCATATCGACTCGCCGCGTCTTGATATAAAGCAAAATCCTCTCTACGAAGATGGCGGTTTCGCTTATCTGGACACACATTACTATGGCGGGATCAAGAAATATCAGTGGGTAGCAATTCCTTTGGCAATACACGGTGTTGTTGCGAAAAAAGACGGCAGTTTATGCGAAATCAGCATCGGCGAAAAAGAGGACGATCCGGTATTTTTCATTTCCGATCTGCTCATACATCTTTCTCAGAAACAGCTTGAAAAAAGAGGTTCTGTCGTTGTTGAGGGTGAGGATTTGAATGTAACTGTTGGAAATATTCCGCTGAGTGATACGGAAAAGGATGCGGTAAAAGCGAATACTCTCAAACTTTTGGAAGAGTATTACGGGATGCAGGAAGATGATTTTATATCTGCTGAGCTTGAGGTTGTTCCTTCCGGGCGTGCTAAAGAATGTGGGCTTGACAGAAGTATGATAATGGCTTACGGTCAGGACGACAGAGTATGCGCTTATACTTCGCTTGAGGCTATGCTTAAGGTAGAGGAAGTTGAAAGAACTGCTGTATGTATTTTAGTAGATAAGGAGGAAATCGGCTCTGTGGGCGCTACGGGTATGCAAAGTAAATTCTTTGAAAACTCAGTTGCGAGGGTTATGAATGCTATGGGCTGCTATAATGACCTTGCTTTAAAAATTGCGCTTCAAAACTCGAAAATGCTCTCATCTGATGTTAGCTCCGCATTTGACCCGATTTATGCTTCATCTTTTGAAAAAAATAATGTAGCTTATCTCTCAAAGGGCATGGTTTTCAATAAATTTACAGGCGCGAGAGGCAAAAGCGGCTCGAATGATGCGAATGCGGAATATCTGGCTGAGCTCAGACGAATCATGGATGAAAATAATGTAAAATTCCAGACTGCTGAGCTTGGACGTGTGGATTTGGGCGGCGGCGGAACAATCGCTTATATTCTTGCGCTTTACGGCATGGAGGTAATTGACTGCGGTGTTGCTGTTCTCAATATGCACGCTCCGTGGGAGGTAACAAGCAAGGCTGATATATATGAGACTGAAAAGGGTTATGAGGCGTTTCTCAAAAATGCGGGCTCGTATTCTGTAAATGTCTGATAGTTATCATGTCGCAAATTTGGCGGCATTCATTTAAAATAGCGTTAAAAACTGCCGATAATCAGTTTGATTTTCGGCAGTTTCTTGTTTAATAAGGCTGTTTGCCTTATTTTTTGTTTATCTGGCTTTTCAGCCGTAGTTTTCTTAGTCTGAGATTATTCAGCTAAAACTTTTTTAATCGCGTTTAAAAGATCGTCATATTCTTCAAATGCTTCTAAATCAGGATTGTCTTTTTTAATCTGGTCTGTGCTCTTGAAAAGGAATCCTGCTTTGCTGGCTCTGATCATTCCCATGTCGTTGTGGCTGTCGCCGCTGGCAATTGTTTCATATCCGATTGACTGAAGTGCCTTTACTGTAGTATATTTGGACTTTTCAACGCGCATTCTGTATCCTGTGATTTCTCCGTTTTCGCCAACTTCAAGTGTATTGCAGAAAATCGTAGGCATACCGAGTTTTTTGATCAGCGGGCTTGCGAACTGTTCAAATGTATCGCTTAAAATTATAACCTGGCACAGTGAGCGGAGCTCGTCTAAAAATTCTTTTGCGCCCGGAATCGGATCGATTGTTTCGATTGTCTGCTGGATTTCTTTTAATCCGAGGCCGTGTTCCTTGAGTATATTTAAACGATATTGCATAAGCTTATCATAATCCGGCTCGTCTCTGGTTGTTCTTTTCAGTTCCGAGATTCCTGTTGCTTCTGCAAACGCAATCCATATTTCCGGTACAAGTACGCCTTCCATGTCTAAACAAGTAATATACATAATATTCCTCCATTTGTTCGTATTTCCCTCGATTATATCACCTCTTACCCGGAATGTTAAGACAATTTTAACATTTTACTTTACCACAAGTGCCTTTAATTCATCCAAACTCAGCCAATTCTGACCGTCTCTCACTTCTTCTTCAGCATTCACGGAACGGTTACGAACCGTTCCCTACGGCGGCTTCGCCCGGAATCCTGGTTGCGGAACGACACACAGGTCGTTGCCTATGGATATCCGCATTTGGTTTAATGTAAATTTTGCAAGGAAAACGACCAGTTTTGCAAAAAGGGTTTTCAACTAAAATTTTTTGTGTATAATTGGGTCTGTCAGATAAATCTGACGTTAAAGGCGAGACCAAAAACGTAGGATTCGGTTTTTCCGTTCCGGGTTTGTAGGGCGGTTATGCTATCATCTCCAGCGAAAGGAGGTGAGCGCTATGGATTACACATACATAATGATGTTTATCATCTCCTTAATTGTATTAGTTCTTTCCATAAAAAAATAACGCCCTCCATTGTCAATTGAGCGTTATTTGAAAAAATAAACCATTGGCATAACCGTTCGAGGTATCGCCTTTCCTATCTGTATTATACAAATTTTTCATCCTATCCGCAAGAAAAATTTGTTTTTCTCTCAGTTTTCCATAATATTCCACAATGCGTATTTGTACACAATACCATATATTGGATTGGGGACGGGCGTTTTCACGGAATTGGGGTCATCACTGTTTGCATTATGGCTCTTAAGTAAGAAGCGACCGTCAAAACAGCTGTTTGACGGTCACAACACAGATTTTTCTATGGACTGACCGCCACTGCAAAAGGCGGTAATCCTTTCCATGTGTTTATTATACGCATATTCTCAAGAAATTTTCAAGCATATTTTGAATTAATTTCGCACAAATTATAAGGAGCGACACAGGTCGTTTCCTATAGTCACATCAGCTCTGCGTCATATCCGCAAGAGCGGCCAGGCGTTCGCGCCGTCCATAGATAATTGCGGTAACAGAAACAATCTTGTTTTCTTCGTCAATCAAGTAGTATACGAGAAAGTTTTTTACAGGCATCTTATGGATACCCTTAGTGCGCCCCGATTCCTCCTCCGTAAGCGGATACCTTGAGGGCATGAAACTCAGTCCAGCGATTTCCTTGTGAAGAAAATCCGCCCAGCGTTTTGCTGTTTCCGGAGCTTGCAGAGTTTGTGCAATATAGAGCACGGTCTGGCGCATTTGTTCTGCCGCCTGCACCGTCAGTCTCACCTGATAATCCATGTTCATAATCCCTCACTAATCTGCGCAAAAGCCTCGTCAAGCGGAATTGTCTGACCGTTTTTCGCCTGAATATATCCGTTTTCCATCATTGCATCGAACTGCTCGTCCGTCATGGTGTCGCGGGTGAGGGGCTTAGGAACAGACAGCGAATATGGAACTCCGCCGGTCATGATGATTTGGCGATACAATGTGTCAATAAGAACCGAGACGGGCAATCCAAGCTCGGCAAGAATTGCTTCTGCCCGCTGTTTAATCTCCGGCTGCACACGAGCCGTTACATTTGCACTTTTTGTTGCCATGATAAGCACCTGCCTTTCATGCCTGTATTATAACGTCTTGTATTGCTAATTGCAATACGTTTTATGCTAATATGAGACATTATTTCCGGAACGGTTGGAACCGTTCCCTACGGCAAATCGTTTGAAAATGCACGTTTTACGTGGAACGGCACGCAGGTCGTTTCTTATCAGAGATTAAAAACTCCCATGAGGATGAGCGCCATGACAGGAATTGTGATAAGCGAAACCAGGGTCGTCATCGTCACGCCCTGAGCTGCAAGCTTCGCATTTTTTCCCTGTTGCTGCGCCAAAGCAGGCACAATAGCCGCAGACGGAAACGCCGCGCTGAAAATCATCATCGCCTTTGGCAACGTTGCAATAGGAAGAAAATAAAAAGCAGCAAAAGTCAGAAGCGGCCATACAACCATGCTCAAAAAAGTCACCTTGAGAAGCGTTTTGTCGGTAAAAGTATCTTTAATCTTGCTCTCGCCAAATAAAACGCCCACAACAATCATAGCCAGAGGAATAGTCGCATCACCGACAATTTCCATACACTCCATAAGAGCTTCCGGCATCTTTATGCCCGCAAACAATACCGCCACACCCAGAACAGCAGAAATCATGCTGGGATTTATCATAGGCTTTACCCTCTCCCAGAGACTTATTACCTCCGAATCCGAATTGCTTCCAATCTGAAGAAAAGCAATAGAATATAAATAGAGCGTCAGCACGATATTACATAATACCATGTAGTAAAAAGCTTCCTGCCCGAAAATCATCAGAGTAACCGGAAATCCCATGAATCCGGAATTGACACTACACATTAAGACACTGAGCACGCCCCTGTCCTCCTTCGGCTCAATCTTCATCAATTTGAGCAAAAACAAGGCAAGCACAGCGCCTACAGCGAAAAATACAGCAGTTCCAACCAGAACATGTATGGTTTCTCTGAAAGTTTCAGCAGTAAGCTCCTTAGACGCAATAGACGTAAAAATCAGACAAGGTGAAGTTATCAGCAAAAGCAGCTTTACAAGATATGGGTTCGCCTCCGAAGGAAGAATATTCGTTTTGTTTGCAAAATATCCAAGTCCCAAAATCGCAAATACCTCTAAAACCTTTGTAAATACTACTATCATAACACTCACCTTGCACCATATAAAATATCTCTAATTTTTATAATTAAAATTTTTCTTTTTCTTGCGCCTTATCAGGTTTGAGGCGACAATGCCTATAACCGAAACGATAATAAACGCAGGCATGAACCATTTGTTATAATCCGAATCATCCGCCAGAATATCCGTCCACAGAGAATCCAGATATAAATTCGTTTCCTCAGACAGATTTACGTAAGCTACATCGTTCGAGAGATCCTCCTCATCAGGATAGAGGTCAGGATTGTTCTTTACCTCGTCGTCCAAAAGCTCACGAGCCGCCATATTAGGCGTAGAATATTCAATAAATTCCATGTTATCCGCCGCAACCTGAGGCTCATTCAAAAAGTTAATATACATCTCGGCAGCCTCTTTATGCTTAGCATCAGACGGAATACACGCAGCATCAATAAACAAGTTAGTCGCATCAGGAATGAAAACAGCCAAATCCTCATTTACATCCTTCATTATGTAATAATCACCCACATAATATGTAGCGACAGCAGCCTCATTGTTTTGCATTTTGTCAAAAACCTGGTCCATAACATAAGCCTGAACCAGCGGCTTCTGTTGTTTCAAAAGCTCCGCAGCCTCATCTAACTTATCCTTATCCTCAGTATTTATGTCATATCCCAAAGCCATTAGAGCAACGCCAAACGCATCCCTCGAATTTTTAAACATCAAAATCCTGCCCTTCATAGCCTCATCCCACAGGATATCCCAGCTGTCAACCTCATAGCCAACCATTTCCTTGTTATAGATTATGGCAACACGGTTTACCGCATAAGGAACAGAATACTTCTGCTCAGGGTCATATGTCGGATTCAAATACCCCGGGTCAATATACTTCATGTTCGGTATATTATCATAATTCAAAGGCTGTATGAAACCCTCTTCCGCAAGCCTTGAAACCATATAATCCGACGGGAAAATTACATCATACGAGTTAGCGCCGCTTTTAAGCTTCGCATACATCGCCTCATTCGTTTCATAATTAAGATAGTTTACCTTAATGCCCGTAAGCTTAGTAAATTCCGCATTTATGTCCATCAGACCGTCGCTTCCCTCAGCCAGATATTCGCCCCAGTTGTAAACATTAATCTCCATGCCCTGACCCTGGAATCTGCCATAATAATCCATATCATATTCAGATTCGTCCTCCGGCTCAGCAAAACTTACGGAACAGAAACCCGAAATCATAATCAATACTACACAAATCAATGCACAGATTTTTTTCATCCGAAAGAGCCCCCTTCCCTTATCTTTTCACGTTTCGCCTTCTTTGCCTTATTAATGCTGTTTCGCTCCGCAATATTTACAAATATCAGAACCAAAAGCACGACCACAAAGATTATAGTCGACAAAGCGTTAATCTCAGGGCTGACCCTCTTCTTAGTCATAGCATAAATCAGCACCGACAAAGTCTGATGCCTTGCACCCGTAGTAAAATACGAAACTACAAAATCATCCATTGAAAAAGTCAGCGACATCAGAAATCCCGCTATAATTCCCGGTTTTATCTCGTGAATCACTACCTTATAAAAAGCCTGCCAGTGATTGCACCCAAGGTCCATCGCCGCATCCACAAGCGAGCCGTCCATCTGCCTGAGCTTAGGCAGCACATTCAATATAACATAAGGCACATTAAACGTTATATGCGCAATTATCAGCGTCGCCCAGCCAAACTGAAAAGGAATCCCTACAGAGTTGAGCATTTTTTGAGCAACAACAAACAGCAGCATAAACGATACACCGGTTATGATCTCAGGATTTATTATCGGAAGATACGTAAAACCCATTATTCCGGATTTCATCTTCCCTTCCATTTTGCTCAGACCGATAGCCGCAGCAGTTCCCATTATCGTCGCAACAATCGATGCCGTAAAAGCCACAATCAAAGTCGTCAAAAGGGCATCCATTACCGCAGCATCGCGGAACAGCTGCACATACCATTTACCCGTAAACCCGGTAAACGTCCTTCCCTTAGATTCATTAAAAGAGAAGATTATAAGTATAACGATGGGCGCATACAGGAAAGCCATGAAAACGCCCAGATACGTTCTTGCAAAAGTTTTCATAGCAATTTTTCCTCCAAATCATCATCGCTCAGGAATCCTGAAACGCTCATTATCAACAATACAAGCAGCATAAGCACAAGCGAAATAGCCGACCCCAGATTAGGATTGTACGCATTTCCAAGAAATTGCAGCTCGATTATATCACCGATGAGCTGATTTCCTCCTCCGCCGAGCATCTGGGAAATTATAAATGTGCTGACTGCCGGCACAAATACCATTATTATTCCGGTTTTTATTCCCGGAGCGCTTAGCGGTATAACTACATTAGTCATTACTCTCAAAGGACTTGCTCCGAGATCCTGCGCCGCTTCAATAACATCCTTGCCAATCTTGCTCATCACAGAGCTTAGAGGCAGAATCATAAACGGTATGTAATTGTATACCATGCCCAGAACCACAGCTCCCTGCGTGTTTATCATATTAAAAGGTCCGAGCCCGAACAAGCCGAAAAACTGGTTTATTATGCCATTATTTTCTAAAATCGTCATCCATCCGTATGTTCTCAAAAGAAAATTCATCCACATCGGAAGCATTATGAGCAGCAGGATGGTCCTCGAAACTATCGCGCTGCTTCTGGACATCAGATATGCAATCGGATAACCTATCACAAGACAGATAACGGTTGATATAACCGACAGCCATACGGATTTTATCAGGACATTCGAATAACGTCCCGCCTGTATAATATTGTCAAACGTAAAGCTGCCGGCACTGTTTGTAAACGAAAAATATAATATAAGACCCAGAGGAATAGCAATGAACAGCAAGATCCACGCCATATATGGGTAAGATGCTGCCTTTATTCTCATTTTGTTTCCTCCATTTTTCTCATAACATGGATATCGTCAGGAGTCAGAACAAGCCCTATCATATCGCCTACAACCCGCGACTCAATAGAATGAATCATCCATTTAAGCCCGTGACCCTC
Organism: Oscillospiraceae bacterium; assembly: GCA_963640885.1. Taxonomy (GTDB): domain Bacteria; phylum Bacillota; class Clostridia; order Peptostreptococcales; family Anaerovoracaceae; genus UBA1739. The sequence goes on from CAVIBE010000207.1 coordinate 7,745, forward strand.
AACGATTATCTCAAAATGCACGCCCTTAAAAGTTATGCTCTCAACCTTGCCTACAATCTGACCCTCATCCACGGAAACCATCTCAAAATCCTCCGGACGAATGACCACATCGACAGCCTCAAGCGGCTCAAATCCTTTGTCCTCGCACGTAAACTTTACGCCCGCAAACTCAACGAGATAGTCCTCGTGCATTACGCCGCTGACAATATTGCTTTCTCCGATAAAATCTGCAACAAATGCGTTTATCGGCTCATTATAAATGTCCTCAGGGCTGCCGCTCTGCTGAATTTCGCCGTGGCGCATTACAAGCACACGGTCCGACATAGTGAGAGCTTCCTCCTGATCATGAGTTACGTAAATAAATGTTATGCCCAGAGTTTGCTGTATTCGCTTCAGCTCCAGCTGCATTTCCTTTCTCAGCTTCAGATCCAAAGCTCCTAAAGGTTCATCTAAAAGCAAAACCTTAGGTTGGTTTATAAGAGCTCTCGCAATCGCAACACGCTGCTGCTGACCGCCGGAAAGCTGGTCTATGTGCCTGCTCTCATATCCTTCAAGATTAACGAGTTTCAGCATTTCGGCAACCTTAATACGTATCTGTTCCTTAGGTATATTTTTGAGCTTCAGCCCAAAAGCGATGTTTTCATAAACATCTAAATGAGGAAAAAGCGCATATCTCTGAAATACCGTATTAATATTTCTCTTATAAGGCGGTACCTCGTTTATCTTTTTTCCCTCAAAAAAAACATCACCCTCTGTAGGCTCGACAAAACCGCCGATTATTCTCAATGTTGTAGTCTTACCACAACCTGAAGGGCCTAAGAACGTGACAAACTCGTGGTCACGGATGTCAAGGTTAAGATTGTCAATAACCTTTTCTCCGTCATACTCTGCACATATATTTTGCAGACTGATAATGATATCGTTCATTTATGCATCCCCCTTTGCGGATTTTAGTTAAAGCAGATAAATTTTTAAATAAACCCTGCCAACCCACAGACCTTCGTAACGCTTCCCGCAAAAGGCTTTTTTCTAATCGTAACCGCTGCCTGAATGCTGAAAAAGAGCGGCCCGTTTTTAGGCGATACCCATGAATCTGTGATTTAAGTAATTTCAGATGCTTGTGCAATATTTATAACAATCGCACATTTCTGCATATTTAATTTTTTGCTGTAAATTTTAGCAACAGATAAAATTATAGCATACTGATTTGAAAAATCAATATGCTATAAAAATTTTCGAGCGATTTCGCGTCGGGGTTTCGCGTATGAAACGCGCCCTCGTGCCGCTCCGTAAAAAACGTTTTTAAAGCCGAAGGAATTTTTCCTCCGGCTTTTGGTTGCAAAATTCATATAAATGAGAACAGGCACCTCTGTCAGCGTTCCTCCCGGAAATAGTTATTGCCGAGGTCCTGAGGCGGCTGGCTCTCCTTTCTCTTTTTATGTGTACTGAAAATAACTATTATTATCGTAGCCACATATGGAATCATGTCAAACAGATACTGAGAGAAATTCAATCCGAGTACCTGAAGTTTCATTCCCATAATGCTCAATCCGCCGAAAAGAATTGCGCCGAAAAAGCCTTTTATCGGATTCCATGCGACGAAAATTACGAGTGCAACAGCAATCCAACCACGGCCGTTTACAACGTCTTCCTGCCAGATTGGGATTCTGATAATGGATAAATACGCTCCGCCAAGACCGCAAAGCGCTCCGCCAACCAGAATATGCACATATTTATATAAAGTTATATTTATTCCGGATGCGTCAGCCGCCGAAGTATTTTCGCCGACAGCTTTAAGGTTCAGACCCATTCTCGTTTTATACATATATATAGCCGCTATTATGCAGATTATATATGCA
>CAVIBE010000208.1:0-2090 GCA_963640885.1 Oscillospiraceae bacterium
TGTGTGAAAACATCGCACAGAAATAAGAAAACGGCACATTTACAAGGAACGACACGCCTGTTCACGGAACGGTTACGAACCGTTCCCTACGGTGAAACGTTGAAAAATACACGTTTATGGGCGTTCCATACGCGAATTATGCAGGGTCGGAGGCAATATGGGTTGAGACAAACGTTGTCCGTACGTTTTCGAAACCCATATTGCGGAGACCCCACAGGTCGCGATCCGTTCTAAACGGAACGGTTACGAACCGTTCCCTACGGTAAAACGTTGAAAAATACACGTTTATCGCGGAACATTCAAACCGTTCCATTCATAAAAAATGCGCATTCCATTCGAGAATGCGCATTTTTTATCTTTTTATTATACATTAAATCTGAACAGGATAACGTCTCCGTCTTTTACAACATATTCCTTGCCCTCTGACCTAACAAGACCCTTTTCTTTAGCCGCCGCTATGCTTCCACAGGCAATCAGGTCGTCATACGAAACCGTTTCCGCTCTGATAAAACCCCTTTCAAAATCAGAATGAATCTTGCCGGCAGCTCCCGGCGCCTTAGTTCCCTTCTTAATCGTCCATGCTCTTACTTCCGGCTCACCCGCAGTAAGGAAAGAAATTAAATCCAGCAAGCTGTATGAAGCCTTTATAAGCTTATCAAGTCCCGACTCCTTGATTCCCATTTCCTCAAGAAATACAGCCTTTTCTTCCTCGTCAAGCTCAGTAAGCTCTGCCTCTAGCTTTGCACAGATAACAGCAACTTCAGAATTTTCGGTAGCCGCAAAATCTCTGACCTGCTGAACAAGAGGATTGTCCGTCTCTCCGGAAGCCTCGTCCTCAGATACATTTGCCGCATAAATTACCGGCTTAAACGACAACAGACACAGCGACTTCACAAAAGCTCTTTCTTCATCAGTTAAATCCATGGTTCTCGCCGAAAGACCCTGCTCCAGAGTTTCCTTTACTTTGTTTAAAATATCAAGCTCCACCTGCAAAGTCTTGTCGCCTTTTAAATTTTTAGTTGTTTTCTGAATCCTTCTTTCCACCAGCTCGAGGTCGGAAATTATCAATTCAAGATTTATCGTCTCTATATCTTTGAGCGGTCCGATTTTGCCATCAACATGGACAACATTGTCATCCTCAAAACATCTTACTACGTGGACAATCGCCTCGACTTCTCTTATGTGAGACAAAAACTGGTTTCCAAGCCCCTCGCCTTTTGACGCGCCCTTTACCAGACCGGCTATATCATAAAACTCAATCGTCGTATATATGGTTTTCTTTGAATTGTACATTTCATGGAGAACCTTCAGCCTCTCGTCAGGGACCTGCACAACACCCACGTTAGGCTCTATCGTACAGAACGGATAATTTTCCGCCTGCGCACCAGCTTTTGTTATCGCATTAAAAAGTGTACTTTTACCGACATTCGGCAATCCTACCATACCTAATTTCATAATGTAATTCCTCCAATAATTTCTATAGTTTTATATAAAGTAAAATAATTAACACACATGAGAAGCGGCATTCCTATCATGAAATGCCAGTGTCTGGTCTTGTGCCTGAAAGCGAGCATTCCGAGAAAAATTCCCGTAGCGCCCCACAACAAACCTATGATAAACAGGCGCTTTTCCGGCACTCGCCATCTGTCCTTAATTGCGGCACGTTTATCGCTGAAACATACCGCAAATCCAATTATATTCATAAGTATAAATACTGCAATTATTATTTTTATCATATCGTCACTTTAACTACTTCGTCGCTTTGTTTATCAGCGCCTGGATATCCGCCGGATTTATCTTTTTATAATGACCTGGCTTCAGATGCCCCAAAGTCAAATCACCTATAGCCACCCTTTCAAGCTCAATAACCGGATGCCCGAGCGCCTCACACATCTTTCTTATCTGGCGGTTTCTGCCCTCATGAATCTTGATTTCAAGTATAGTAGATTTGTTTCCCTGTTTTTCTATATGAGCAAGCGCCGGCGCAGTCTTCCGCCCGTCAATTATAACGCCCTTTCTGAGTATGTTGACCTTATAATTGCTCATAATGCCCTTAACCCTGACGATATAGGTTTTATATATCTTATTTT
>CAVIBE010000208.1:2100-5129 GCA_963640885.1 Oscillospiraceae bacterium
CATTTGTCAATATCAGAAGCCCTGACGTAGCATAATCCAGCCTGCCTACAGGAAACAGCCTTTCGTCGATATCTGGCAGAAGGTCAAATACAGTCGGCCGGCCGAGATCATCTTTCGCTGTAGTAATAAATCCCACAGGCTTATTGAGCATTATGTAAACCGGAGGCTTTGACGACAGCTTTATAACCTGCCCGTCAACCTCAACAACGCTTCCCTCTTCAACCTGAGCGCCCATTTCTTCCACACTCAGTCCATTTATCTTCACCTTGCCCGCTTTTATCAGCTCGTCCGCTTTTCGGCGCGAACAAAGTCCGGATGCGGCAATATATTTATTCAATCGCATTAGATTATCTCCCTCATAATGTTGTCGGCTAAGCTGCAACCGCAAAAGCCTCACCACCCCGCATCTCACAGCCTGCACACAGTATATACAATACATTTTAAAACGGCTACACTTTAATGTCTACCGTTTTTTCCTGATTTTATGGCAATCTATGAGGCTCGCACTTTCGCATTTTATGGTAACCTACAGTCACAGCTTAACATTAAGCGAAGCTCATTACGAAAAGATTTGCAAAACCTTGATTTTCCGCTAATGCTTGCGGTTTTTCGTGGATATTCGTAAATATTCGTAAATATTATAAGAATTTCCCGCAACAACATTGTTTTTTATGCTGATTTATGTATAATGAAAGCGATATCATACACCGTTGTCCGATATCAAAATCGTTATCAAAATCCCGATATAAATATTGAATTTTTTGGAGGCATACAATGAAATTCATACATTTATCGGATCTTCATATCGGAAAAAGAGTAAATGAATACTCTATGCTTGAAGACCAGCAATACATACTCAGCCAGATACTAAACATTATTGATGAAACAAATCCTGATGCCGTCATTATTGCCGGAGACGTATATGATAAATCCGTTCCGCCGGCAGAAGCGGTGTCTGTTTTTGACTTTTTTTTAGTAGAATTATCAAAAAGAGATTTATACGTTTTTGTAATCAGCGGCAATCACGATTCACCCGAACGAATCGCGTTTGGAAACAGGCTCATGCAGGCGAGCAAAATATATATGTCCCCCGTTTATAACGGCACGATAAGTCCTGTAACCTTAGAAGACGAATATGGCAAAATCAACATCTGGATGCTTCCATTTGTGAAGCCCGTTCATGTCCGCAAATTTAACGAAGACGCTGAAATAAGCACATATACGGACGCGATGCTAATTGCTGTTGGCAATCTCGACGTAGCTCCCGCCGAGCGAAATCTGATGATAACCCACCAGTTTGTAACCGGAGCTGAACGCACAGAATCAGAAGAAATATCCGTTGGCGGAACTGATAATGTTGACGCGTCTGTTTTTGAAATTTTTGACTATACTGCGCTCGGGCATATTCACCGGCCACAAAATTGCAAATCCGAGAAAATCAGGTATTCCGGAACTCCGCTTAAATATTCTTTTTCCGAAGCGAAAGACAGGAAAAGCGTCACCCTGGTGGAGCTTAAAGAAAAAGGAAACCTCTCAGTTGATACGGTTGAATTGACGCCAAAACGTGATATGGTAGAAATCAAAGGCAAGTATGATGAAATCATGCTTCGTGATTTTTATAAAAATACGAGCTATCAAGAGGATTATGTTCACATCACGCTTACAGATGAGTTTGACATTCCTGACGCTATAAGCAAACTGCGCACGGTTTATCACAATCTCATGAAGCTCGACTACGACAACCTGCGTACTCGCACTTTAAATTCTGTTAACGGCTCTGAAAATATCGAAACAAAATCGCCGTATGAACATTTCTCTGAATTTTACGAAAAACAGAACAATCAGCCGATGAGCGACAGCCAGAGTGCTTTTATGAAAAAGCTTATCGAAGAAATATGGGAGGCAGAAATATGAGACCGAACAAACTGATAATGTCCGCTTTCGGGCCTTATGCCGAAAAAGTCTGTGTCGAACTCGACAAACTCGGTAAAAACGGGCTTTACCTTATCACCGGCGACACCGGTGCAGGAAAAACTACCATATTTGACGCTATTACTTACGCACTTTTCGGCGAAGCCAGCGGTCAGACCAGAGAACCGTCCATGTTCCGCTCTAAATATGCAAAACCCGAAACTCCGACCGTGGTCGAGCTTTATTTTACTTATGGCGAAAAAGATTATTATATAAAACGAAATCCCGAATACGAACGCCCAAAAACGAGAGGCGAAGGATATACAATTGAAAAAGCGGCCGCTGAGCTGCACCTGCCTGACGGTAGAGTTATTACAAAGTTAAAGGAAGTCAACAATGCTGTTGTTGAAATCATGGGAATTGACAGGAATCAGTTCACACAAATTTCAATGATTGCCCAGGGCGACTTTTTGAAATTGCTTTTAGCTTCTACAGATGAGCGCAAGAAAATATTTCAAAAGATTTTTAAAACACAAAACTACTTTGTTTTGCAGGAAAAGCTTAAATCAGAATCCGCGCAGCTCGGCCGGCAATATGATTTAATCAAAAGCCGAATCGAGCAATATACAGACGGAATAATCTGTAATGATAACAGTCCTTATTTTGCTGAAGTTTTGGATGCTAAAGCGGGCAATTTGAGCGTGGAGGAAATTACGCTGCTTTTGCAAAATCTCATATCATCTGACGGAATTTGCGAAAAAGAAATTAATGAAAAAAGAGAAAATCTGCAAAAAGAATTAGACGAGACAAAAGCCAGGATTATAAAAGCTGAGGATGTGGTTTTGGCTAAAGCTGATTTGACTAAAAATGAAGCTGATTTAAAATCAGAAGCTGAAAAAGAGATTGATTTCAAAGAAAAGCTTAAAGAAAAAGAAGAAAATCTGCCAAAAATCAAAGAATTGACGGAAGAAGCTGCTGCAATAAAAGCATTTCTGCCTGATTACGATGAACTTTCCAAAAAACAAAAGAATTTTAATGAGAACAAAATTTTTATTGAGCGCGGCGTCAAAAATTCGCATAAAGCACAAGACGAGATTGAAACCCTCGCCGATGAAATC
>CAVIBE010000209.1:0-2582 GCA_963640885.1 Oscillospiraceae bacterium
ACAAACTTTGTTCTGGCGGGCGAAGAAGCCGGCAGCAAACTCACGAAAGCTCAGGAGCTTGGAATAAAAATAATATCACAGCAGGAATTTGAAGAAATGATCAGATAAGGCGGGTGAGCAGAATGAAACTTCCGATTGGAAAGTTAGACAGCGATTTGTTGAAAGAAATTGTATACAAAAATATAAGTTATAAAAACGATGCGGTTTTGCAGCGACCGGGAATAGGCGAGGACTGCGCTGTTGTCGATTTTGGAGATTATGAGTGTGTCATGTCTACAGACCCGATTACAGGCTCTGTAGAAGATATCGGCAAATTAGCAATAAATGTCACTTTAAACGATATCGCTTCAAACGGTGTGGCACCGCTGGGAATTATGCTGGCTGTGATGCTGCCTTATGGAACAACAAAAGAAGATGTTGAAAAAATAATGCACCAGGCAGGGCAGGAGGCGGAAAAAAACCAAATCGAAATAATCGGCGGCCATACAGAAATAACTGATGCGGTAACTCGGCCGATAATAGTTTCTACTGCGATTGGCAAGTGCCAGGCGGGGAAAAGCGTAAATTCCGATAATATAAAAGTCGGAGATCGTATTCTGGTCACAAAAGAGCTTGGGCTTGAGGGAATTGGCATAATATCCAAGGATTGCAAGGAGCGGCTTGCTGGCAGTTTAAGCGAAGCTGAACTGTCGGAGGCACAAAGTTTTATTCACAAGACTAACGTAGTCAGAGAAGGTATTCTTGCCGGAGAGGTCGGCGTTGACGGTATGCACGATATAACTGAGGGCGGACTTTTGGGTGCTGTATGGGAAATGTGCGAAACTTCGGGTCTCGGCGCTGAGATTTGTTACGAAAAAGTGCCATTTTCGGCTGTCGGAAGAAAAATTTGCGATTTACTCAATCTGGATTTTCTCAGACTTATTTCCAGCGGTTCGATGCTGATTATTGCACAACCGGACAAGAGCGCTGAACTGATAAAAAAAGCTGCGGCTGAAGGAATAAATATAACCGATATAGGCGAAATAACCGAGGCGGGAAGGATAATGACTAAGAACGGGCAAAAGCTTGAAATTGATCCGCCGTCGGCTGATGAGTTATATAAAGCTTTGCAGTAAATCTTTTGGCTTTATTGCCCGGATTTTGAAAAATAATTAAAAGGAGTAAGCGATGCGATACGATGGAAGACAAAATGATGAAATAAGAACAGCGCAGATAATACCGAATTTTATTATGCATCCGGCGGGCTCTGTGCTTATTCAGATGGGAAATACAAAGGTTATATGTACTGCCTCTGTTGAGGAGAAGACGGCGGCGCATCTCAGAGGAACCGGTAAAGGCTGGGTAACGGCAGAATACGGTATGCTCCCGGGCTCGACCGCAGGAAGAAAACAGCGTGAAAGAAAAAAAGTAGACGGAAGAAGCCAGGAAATACAAAGGCTGATAGGCAGAGCGCTGAGAAGTGTTGTAGACATGGATTCTATGGGCGAAAGATCTATTTGGATTGATTGCGATGTTATTCAGGCGGACGGCGGAACCAGAACCGCATCCATAACCGGAGCGTATGTGGCTTTGGTACTCGCTTTCAGAAAGCTCGTAAAAGAGGGCGTCTTAGATGAAATTCCGGTAAAAGGATGGATATCTGCTATCAGCGTAGGAATAATTGATGGTGAAATCAGGCTTGATCTGCCATATGAAGAGGATTCAAGAGCAGAAGTCGATATGAACATAGTTATGAATGACAAGGGCGAATTTGTTGAAATTCAGGGAACTGCCGAAAACGGAACTTTCAGCGGTGAACAGCTTCAGCAGATGCTTAAATTTGCCGAAAAAGGTTGCAATGAGCTTATTGCGCTTCAAAAGGAGGTGCTCGGACAATGCTGACGGTTATTGCTGCAACTCAGAATGAGCATAAACTCCGCGAGCTCAGAAACATAATGGAAGGCCTGGAAATGAAAGTGATTTCTCAAAAGGAGGCCGGCTTAGGGGATATCGACGTAGTTGAGGACGGAGAAACTTTTGAAGAAAATTCTTTTAAAAAAGCCAATGAAATAATGAAAGCTTCGGGCAAAATTGCGGTTGCCGATGATTCGGGGCTGGCGGTCGAGTATCTGAATGGCGCTCCGGGAGTTTATTCCGCAAGATATGCCGGAGAACAGAAAAATGACGATGACAACAATAATAAGTTGTTAAAAGAGCTCAAAGGCGTTGCAAACCGAAGAGCGAAATTCGTTTCCGTGGTTACGATGGTATATCCTGATGGAAAAGTAATTGCGGCAAGAGGCGAGTGCCCGGGAACGATTTTAGAGACGCCCAGAGGCAATGGCGGTTTTGGCTATGACCCGCTGTTTGTTCCTGATGGCCTTGATAAAACTTTTGCCGAGGTCACACAGAAAGAGAAAAATTCCGTAAGCCACAGAGCTAAGGCCCTTGAAAAGCTGGAGGAGCTTCTCAATAAATAAAAATTGAAAAAATAAAACCTTAAATTTTTGACAAAATTTTGTCGGAAAACCTATTGACAAACCCCTTCGCGGATGATATTCTATAAAAGCTCGCTAACACAAGCGCGGGCAAGAACATTGAAA
>CAVIBE010000210.1:0-4308 GCA_963640885.1 Oscillospiraceae bacterium
TCATAGCTATATCCAGACGTGCTGTGCGTGCTGCTCTCAAGAATCTGAGAAATCAGAGCCTTGTCCGTAATCGTGATTTCAGCCTCAGCATCCTGCTGATACACACCATAGTCCTTAGTTTCAGTAACATCTACAAAATACGTCTTAGAAACAACCGCCTTGTCAACCTCATCCGCCGATAGCGAAACCCTGTCATATAAACCCCAGGACTTCAGCAGAGCTATGGTATTAGCGCAACCCTTGCTTATCCCAATCGAAGAATACTCATATTCATCATTAGGATAATTTCCATAATATCTCTTGTAATCCTCACGCAGCTCAGCAGGAATTGCAGAATTTGACGGGCAAACAAACTCTACCTCAAAATCCCTTTCATTAGGCAAATTCATGATCTCATCCGCAGAACGCGCCGCAAGATCCTTCTTCACAGCCTCAAACATCAGCTCAGCCTGTTCACCAGTAAGTTCGATATTCGGTTTTGAGAACACATCAGCATCAGCAATGCCTATAATATTAACCCCACTGATTTTCTTCTCAGCAAAATCCCAATTCAAAACAGGAAAAATACTCTTCTTATAATCTTCGCTCTCAATTACCTTCGACGCATACTCATTACCGCCAATCCAATTAAACGGCACACTGTATTGCCTTTTCACCTGTTTACCGTTATTCAGATAATACGTCAGCGAAACCAAACTCGACTCACCGCCGCCCTCAGGTGTTGCCGACAAAGTGCTCACATCACTTATCGGCTGAGCATTATACATGTCCAAAATTCCATTTTCAAAGAACTGCGCCTTGTTATCAATCAAATCCTGATGAAACGCCTTTACCTCATCAATAACTTCCTTGTCCTCTATCATCAAAGGATTATCCAGATTATCATAACCTACATAAAAGTCACAGAATCCCGATACAACAACCCCTTTTATTTCATCCGTATCAGGCATCGACTTTTCATAACCCATAATGTCCACAGAGAACATAACAAAGAAGAGCACTCCCGCAATGGCATATATCCCAAACCCCTTGACAAAGCCTTTAATTTTCAAACTCTTCTGTATCAGCATCTCCATGCCCACGTAAGTTATAAGCGCACCGGCCACAGCACCGACAAAGAACATAATCATTTTCCAATCATCCGATATTCCGTAGAGGAATAAAGCTATGCAGCACATTCCGACAAACGTAACCAGATATTTCAGCACCGGTTTTACAAAATTGAAAACCACAGTATCCGTCGCCTTTTCCAGCGGCCTTTTCCTGTAAAGCAGATACGATACTACATATAATACTGCCGCAATCACAGCCTGACATATTATATACTTCCATTCCACATCAATGGCAGCCAGCGCCGGCGAAGCAAAATACTCAATCTTTGTAATACTCTCAGACGACGTATATCCATAAAGGAATAACCTCGATAATGCCTTGATTATTTCTAAAATAATCGGCACTACAAATATTACAACAAGCGAAAGCAAAGTCTGTATCAGCGTACTTCCGGTAATCATTGCCGCAAGCGTAGCCATCGAAAATGCAGCAGCCGTAAGTATAGAATTAGCCAGCGTCCATTTCAAAATAGCCGGTATAGTAAAAACATTCGTCTCCACTATCCCCACAGCCGGATCAAAAGTAGTCTCATATGCCGGAGTTGTGAGCGACGTAATTATCAAAAGCACCGCTGTTATCAAAACAGGAAGTATACTCAGAATAAGCCCCGAAACGTAACTGCTGTTAAAAAGCTGTTTCCTCGAAAACGGCAGCGAATGTACAATTGCCGCCGAGCTGACCTGCTGAATATATCTGTATATAAATATCGCTCCAAACACAGGCACCAGTGTTACCAGCGCCGCCATCGGCCAATAGTTGCCCGACAACAGAGAAGATACCACATACTGCTTTGAGTTGGTAACTATTATCGGTACATAACATATAAATACGTATGCCAAAAGTGCGAACAAACTTCCAATCCAGAAACGCTTCATATTTTCCACTACAAACGGAAAGGAAATATTAGAAGAACACTTCTTGCAGTTCATCCCTCTCACCCCCAGTCTCGTAAATAAAAATTTCTTCAAGCGTAAGCGGCAGCAAATCAAATACCATCGGCTTACTTTTCATCAATTTATTCTCGACTCCATTACGTTCTCCCCTGATTATCAGCAGCTCAACACTGCCCCTTTTCTCCCGATATAAAACATTCAGCCCTTCCAAATCCGGCTCAACCCCTTGCGGAAAAGCAACCTGAATCTTATGAACATCGGATTTTAAATCATCTAAATCTCTTTCAATCAGCATTTTCCCCTTACTGATTATCCCAATCGCATCACACAGTCCTTCCATCTCCTTCAAGTTATGAGACGATACCAAAACTGTCATCTGCCTTTCAGCAACATCATCCACTATGTATCTGAGTACCTTGCGCCTTACGAGCGGGTCAAGGCCGTCTATAGGTTCATCCAATATCAGGACTTCAGGCATCGCCGACATAGCAAGAATAAAAGCCGCCTGTTTCTGCATCCCCTTTGAAAACTTGGACAGCTTTATTTTCTCATTAAGCCCGAACTGCGATACCATATGAGCATATCTTTCATCATTCCAGTTAGGATAAAGCTTGCGGTAATAAGCCGCAGACCCTTTTAAGTTGTACATTCCGAAAAAATAAAGGTCGTCCGCAATATAGGCTATTCTCTCTTTTACAGCCACATTGTCGAAAATTTCCTGACCATCTATCAGTTCTTCGCCCGAATCCTGCATATAAATCCCCGCAAGATGTTTTATCAAAGTAGTCTTTCCTGAGCCGTTTACTCCCACAAGACCGTAAATAGAGCCCTTCTTCACATTCAGACTCAGCCCGTCCAAAGCCTTAAATCCGTCAAATGATTTTGAAAGATCCCTTACCTGTATCATAATTCCCTACCCCCTTTCTGATTCAAAGCCGTTTCACCAATAACAGCCTCGATTTCTTTTTTTGGACACTTAAGAAATATCAGCTCGTCAATTGTCGATTTCAAGCTCTCCTTAAGCTCCGCAACTCTTGCAGAGTTGACATATTCTTCGGCAGGTGTTGCCACAAAACTTCCCAGACCCGATACCGAATAAAAATATCCCCGATTTTCCAATTCTCTGTAGGCCTTTTGTATGGTATTAGGATTTATAGTCAGCTCCTTAGCCATATCGCGCACAGACGGAACCTTTTCGTCCGGCTTTAAAACGCCTGCAATAATCAGCTCTTTGAAATTATCAACAACCTGTTCATATATTGCTTTCCGACTTTTCAGATCTATCTGAAACATTTTGTCTCCTCCTTCCCCCTTTTGATAGGTGTACTATAACATCTATTACACTTAATGTCAATAGTACACGTGTGTTTTTTCTCATAAAAAAATTGCAGAACGAATAAACTCATCTGCAATCTTTTTACGTAAAAATTTATAAGTGCTATATGGCATATCATTTTGATAACCTGCTCTGCTTAATAATCCTCTCGATTAGCGCATATCCTACATAAGCTGCGCTCATCTATCTTATCAATCTTTATTGCGCTTTATCGCCGAAATTTTGAGTATCAGCCCTGAAAGAGCGGAGTTGACAAATATCTGTCGCCTGTATCAGGCAGAAGCACAACTATATTCTTGCCCTCGTTCTCCGGTCTTTTAGCCAGCTGAACAGCTGCATACAGAGCCGCTCCGGAAGAAATTCCAACGAGCACGCCCTCCTTATGACCAATGAGCTTTCCGCTCTCAAACGCAGCCTCATTTTCTACCGTAATTATCTCATCATAAACACCTGTATTTAAAACGTCAGGCACAAATCCGGCGCCGATTCCCTGAATCTTGTGAGAACCGCCTTTTCCTGTCGATAGCACAGGTGATGAAGCAGGCTCTACAGCGACAACCTTAACCTCAGGATTTTTGCTCTTAAGAAATTCACCTACTCCGGTAATCGTACCGCCAGTTCCTACTCCGGCAACAAAATAGTCAACCTTGCCTTCCGTATCTTCATAAATTTCAGGACCAGTAGTCTCAAAATGAGCCTTAGGATTTGCCGGATTTACAAACTGTCCAGGAATAAATGCGCCCGGAATCTCTTTTGCCAGCTCCTCTGCTTTTGCAATCGCGCCCTTCATTCCTTTTGCGCCCTCTGTCAGCACAAGCTCAGCTCCGTATGCTTTCATGAGCTGGCGGCGTTCCACTGACATCGTTTCAGGCATTACAATTATAATCCTGTAACCTCTTGCCGCTGCAACTGCCGCAAGTCCGATTCCGGTATTTCCGGATGTCGGCTCAATTATTACAGCTCCCT